>CAZEJA010000006.1:0-21045 GCA_964512215.1 uncultured Planctomycetaceae bacterium | reverse complement strand
ACTACACCAACGAAGCCTCGCTGCCCACCAAGGGGCAGGTCGTGAAGGTGCAGCGGTCGGTCCGCCTGGAAAGAGGCCCCGCCCACGGCCACTCCGGCAAGGCGGCGGATGCCCCCTGGCCGACCTACCGGCAGGACCCCCGCCGCTACGCGGGTGCCGCGAAGCCCGTGCCGGCCGCCGGGCTCCAACGCGTGTGGCGAACCCGCTTCAAGACGCCTGTCACCGCACCGGTGATTGCCGAAGGCAAGGTGTTCCTTGCCGAGAAGGACATCCATACGGTGCGCGCTTTGGATGCCGCCACGGGCAAGGCCCTGTGGGAGTACACCGCCGGCGGGAGAATTGACTCGCCGCCGACATACCACAAGGGTCTCCTGCTGTTTGGCAGCCGCGACGGCTGGGTGCACTGCCTGCGCGCTTCCGACGGGGCGCTGTCCTGGCGATTCCGGGACCTGCCCGACAAGAGGATCTGCGCCTTCGACCAGATCGAATCGGCCTGGCCCGTCAGCGGCAGCGTGTTGATCGTCAACCCTTCGACAGGCTCAGGGCAGGCGACCGCCTACTTCTGTGCGGGGCGGTCCTCCTATCTCGACGGCGGGCTGTTCCTGTACGGCCTGGACCCCGTCAGCGGCAAGGTCCGGCACCAGCGGAACTTCTACGGTCCCTATGCGAAGGACGGCTTTCCTGCGTTCGTCAAAGAAGGCGGTCGATCCGAAACCGAGGTCATTCTCGGAACTACCGCGGATGTCATGACCAGCGAGGGCGGGAAGCTCTACGTCCGACAGCAGGCGTTCAACATGGACCTGACGGATGCGACGCCCGGCAAGCACCTGCTCGCCTCGGCCGGTCTGCTCGAGTCGAAGCGCCAGCATCGGGAATACGCACTGGTGAAGGAGGACTTCAACCACCGCAAGCAGTGGACCACCGAAAAGACGGCATACCCCACCGGCGACATCATCGTCTCGGACGGCAGGGACTACTACTCCGTGTTCGGCCATCCCGTCAATCGCGGGAGCAGCTTCAATCCGCGCGGCGGCTATCTGCTGATGGCCAAGACCCGTTCACAGGACACGTGGACAAGCAGATGGACGGTCAAGATCCCGATCACCGGCAAGGCGATGGCGCTGGCCGGCGAGACCGTGTTCCTCGCCGGGGCTCCGCTGGTGTTTGATCTCGACGATCCCGGAGCGGCTTACGCGGGCCGCAAGGGCGGCGTCCTGTGGGCGGCATCCACTGAGGACGGATCGAAGCTGGCCCAGTACAAGCTCGACGTGCTCCCCGCCTGGGACGGTATAGCCGCCGCGTACGGAAAGCTGTTCATCGTCAACCAGGATGGCAGCATCGACTGCTGGGGGGCAGGGAATTGATCGGGCAGGTTAGCAGGCGTGCTTTCCTGAGGATGGCGGGGGCGGGTTGCGCTGCGATCGCGGCGGGCCGGGCGGCGCAGGCAGCGGCTCGCCCGCGCAGCACGGACCGGCCCAACGTGTTGTTCATCGCAATTGACGATCTGAACGATTACGTCGGGTGTCTCGGCGGGCATCCACAGACGCGGACGCCGAATCTGGACAAGCTGGCGGCCGAGAGCATGCTGTTCAGTAACGCGCACTGCCCCGCCCCCGCGTGCCTGCCGTCGCGGACGGCCATCATGACGGGCAGGGCGCCCTGGTCGACGGGCGTCTACGTGAACGGCCAGCACTGGCGGACCGTCCTGCCGAAGGCCGTCACGCTGCCGAAGTACTTCATGGACCACGGGTACTTCTGCGCCGGGGGCGGCAAGCTGTTCCATCACTACCAGAACGACCCCGATTCGTGGCACGCGTACTACCCCACGAAGAAGCTCCAGTTCCCCAAGACCCACAGGCCCGCGAAGGACCAGCAGGCCGACTTCCCCCGGTGGCAGGGCATGTACACCGCCTTCAACTGGGGCCCGCTCGACGTGCCGAACGACCGGACGGGCGACTACCAGACCGTCAGCTATGTGGGCAGGCACCTCGCCCGCAAGCACGACAAGCCCTTCTTCCTCGCGTGCGGTATCTACCGCCCGCACGTACCGTGGTTCGTCCCGCGGAAGTACTTCGACATGTTCCCGCTCGACGAGCTTCAACTGCCGCCCATCAAGGACGACGACGCGGACGATCTGCCCAGGACCGGACAGGCGCGGGTTCGCGTCGACCGGTACTACCGCGAGATGGTCAAGCATGGGAAACGCAAAGAGGCACTCCAGGCGTACCTCGCATCCACCGCCTACGCCGACGCGATGGTGGGCGAGTTGCTGAAGCGCGCGGCCGCCTCCCCGCAGGTCGACAACACGATCGTCGTGCTCTGGTCGGACCACGGGTGGCATCTCGGCGAGAAGCACTGCTATCGGAAGTTCACGCTCTGGGAAGAGGCCTGTCGCATTCCGCTGATGATCCGCCTGCCCCGCAGCATGAAGACAGCCGGGCGCAAGGGCCGATGCGAGCAGCCGGTCAATCTGCTGGACCTCTATCCGACGCTCGTGGAACTGTGCGGACTGACGGAGCGGAAAGACCTGGACGGGCACAGCCTCGCCCCCCTGCTGAAGGACCCGACGTCCGCCTGGCCGCACGCGTCGGTCACCACGCACAACTGGAACTGCCACTCCATCCGCACGAAGCGATGGCGCTACATCCGCTACGCCGACGGGGGCGAGGAACTCTACGACCACGACGCCGACCCCAACGAGTGGAACAACCTCGCGAACGACGAGACGTGCGCGGAAGCGAAGAGGACGATGAAAGCCCACCTGCCGAAGACCAACGTCCCGCTGGTCAAGACCCCCGACTTCGACGCGAAGAAGGCAGCCAGGGAAGCCTACGACTCGCTGCGGGAGAAGAAGTCCTAGGGAGGATGTCGACGATGAACGGTTCACACCTATCCCGCCGTGACCTGCTCGGCATGATGGCAGCCGGAGCGGCCGGGGCGAAGCTGTGCGGCGCGGCGGCCCGACCGGCGGGGAAGCGGCCGAACGTCCTGTTCATCGCCGTCGACGACCTCCGCCCGGAGTTAGGGTGCTACGGCAACCGACACATCCAGACGCCGAACATGGACAAGCTGGCCCGCAGCGGCGTGACGTTCACGCGGGCCTACTGTCAGCAGGCGGTCTGCAATCCCTCACGTGCAAGCCTGCTGACCGGCTTGCGGCCGGACTCGACGAAGGTCTGGGACCTGGTGACGCACTTCCGCGATACAATTCCCGACGTCATCACGCTGCCGCAGCACTTCAAGCAGAACGGCTACTACGCGGTGGGCATGGGCAAGATCTACCACGGCACGCTGCCCGATCGGGCGTCCTGGTCCATTCCCCAGCCCCGCCCGCGAGGGGCCCGTTTGTATTCGCCCGAGGCGCAGAAGCGACTGGACGCCCACCGGGCCGAGGCGCGGAAGCAGGGAAAGTCGGAGAAGATGATCCGCGGGCACTTCCGAGGTCCGGCCACCGACAGCGAAGACGTGCCGGACAACCAGCGATACGACGGGGCGCTGACCGACCTGGCGATCACGCACTTGCGGGAACTCAGGGATCGGACCGAGCCGTTCTTCCTGGGCGTCGGATACGTCTGGCCGCACCTGCCGTGGACGCCGACGAAGCGGTACTGGGATCTGTACGACCCGGCGAAGATTCCGCTGGCGGAGAACGACTTCACGCCGCGCGGCGCCCCGCCGATGGCGATGAACACAATGTACGAGCTGCGGGCGTACATGGACTTCGCGGGCACGCCCACGCCGTTGCAGGGATCGCTGACCGAGGCGCAGCGGCGGCGCCTCAAGCACGGCTACTACGCAGCCGTCAGCTTCGTCGACGCGCAGATCGGGCGGCTGCTGGCGGAACTCGACCGCCTCAAGCTTCGCGAGGACACGATCATCATCCTCTGGGGCGATCACGGCTGGAAACTCGGGGAGCACAACAGTTGGTGCAAGCAGACCAACTACGAGATCGACACGCGCGTACCGATGATCCTCCACGCCCCCCAGGCCGCCGCGAACGGGAAGCGATGCGACGCACTCGTGGAGTTCGTCGACATCTATCCCACGCTCTGCGAACTGGCCGGTCTGCCCCTGCCCGGGCATCTGCAGGGCAGGAGCATGACCCCCCTGTTGAGCGACGTGCGTCGTCCATGGAAGTCGGCTGCGTTCAGCCAGTTCCGACGCCGCCACGAGCGCGTTGAGTACATGGGCTACGCCATGCGAACGGATCGCTACCGGTTCGTGGAATGGCGCAACCGCAAGACGTCAGCAGTCGTCGCCCGCGAACTATACGATCACACGACCGACCCCGCCGAGAACACCAACATCGCGGGCCAAAAGGAGCACGCCGCCCTGGTCCCCCGCCTGACCAGGCAGCTCCGCGCCGCTACACGCGCGAACGGCCCGGCGGGAGCAGTTCCTGGAGATAGGAAACGGAGGGATGGAGGCACGTGGGATCGCTGAGGACTGCTGAAGAGAGCGCCGCCTCGGCGTCCCGGCAGAACAAGCGGATCACGGGACTGCCCCATGCAGACCTCGAGTGCGGTACCTTCTTGCGTACCGTATTGGACCGGCCCGGAGGGCCGGTGGGGACTTGGCCGGGGCCGAAGGCCCCGGAATTGTGGCCCCTTTTGGCTGGAGCCCCGGGGGGGGGGCGGGGGGGGTGGGCCGGGGGGGCGGGCCCGGGGCCCCCGCGGGGGGGGGGGGGGGCGGGGGGGGGCGGGGGTGGGGGGGGGGGCGGCGCCCGGGGGCGAGGCCCCCGGCCAAGTCCCTCTCGGCCCTTCGGGCCGAACGATGTGCGACCCCTAAGCGCGTTACCTTCCTACGCGGCGTATCAGAGGTCCATCCTCCAGGTTCTGGACGTTCAGCCTCCAGATACGGCATCCAGCATCAGCTTGATACGCAGACGGGGAACAGGTCACGCACAAGAGAACGCCAGCCCCCCACGAGAACGGGCCGCCATCCGGGGATGACGGCCCGATCGTGATGTCGCGATGTCGTGAAGGCGACCGGCGCGTCTACTTGGCCTTGGTCGCTTCCGAGTTGCCGAACTCCATGCCCGGCTTGGAGAACTCGACCTGGTTGTGGTAGGTCGCGTACTCGGCCACGATGGCGCCGTTGGGGCCCGCCCGCTGGAAGTGCCACGACTCGGCGTCGACCAGCTTGTACATCTCCCCGGCGACACGCTTGGCGACGAACTTGGACTTGAACCACTTCTGTCCGAAGCCCCACGGCTGCTCGGCGGCGGGCATGTCGCTGATCTTCGTCTCGTCGCCGGCGCCCTTGTACTCGCCGAAGAACTCCACCGACCCGTGCCGCACGTGCCAGGCCTCCATCTTGGGCCCATGCCCTTCCGAGCCGCCGATGTGCCGATGCTCGGGCAGCATCTGTCCGGGCAGGAGGTAGATCTCGTGCCCGAGGTAGCCGTACCGATCGTTCTTGTACTTGCCCTTGTAAGCCTTCGCGCCGGCCTCGCCGTACGTGTTGCTCTCGTTGACCCAGAAGATGCCAGCCATCCCGAGTTTCTCGTAGTCGCGCTGGACGAAGTCAGCGACCCAGAAGTCGTCGCCCTTGAGCACCGCGGGGATCGGGTACCCGAACGCACGCATCATGGCGTAGTAGGCTTCTTTCGCGGCGTCGGCGTCGAACGAGCCGTCGGCCTTGTAGAACGCGGCGTTGCCCGGGTTCTTCACGGGCGCCAGCGGCTTGCACCCGCATTCGACCTTGGGAGCGAACGGGCACTGGTTGCAGCAGCCGGCGGCCAGCAGGACCATCGCGCCCGCGCAGACGACGGTCAGGCACGCGACGAACAAGCGTCGATTCAAGAGGGTCTTCATGGGTCAAGCTCCTGTTTCAGAGTGCGTCGTACCGGTTGCGGCACGTATGCCTGTCCGGCGACCTCCGCCGGACAGCGATGTCGATTGTACTCGTCTGCGCTCGCGGAGCAAGCGGCAGTTTTCTTACGGGGACGCCGAGGGTGTCGCTGCCGCCGCCTCGCCGCGGGCGATGGACCGGGGAACCGCCCGCATCAACGCCTCGACGAACGTCACCTTCGGGCGATAGTTCGGATGCGCTTTGAACTTCGCGTTCAGGCGTCCCCAGTAGGAACGGTGGAACGGGCAGTTCACGTCCAGCCAGTTCGTGATCTGAAGCAGCTCCGTGTCGCTCAACTGAATCTTCTTGTGCTGTTTGGTCAGCTTGGCCGTGTAGGCCTTCACCTTGGGATCACGCACGGTGATCTTGCCCTTCGCCGCCAGCGGGCTGGTCAGGGCGCCGAGCGTGTAGGGAGGCAGATACTCGATCCCCGCGGAACCCTTGTTCTCGTTGCGAGGCCCGCGGTTGCCGAGCAACTGCTTCTCGATCTTCGAAAGCTTGATGAGATTGTTGTACGAGACGCTGTAGACGCCCTGCGGATCGCCGCAGAGGTTCAGCCCGCTTTTGGGATTCTTCTTACCGTGGCACTCGATGCAGTGCCGATCCCAGATCGGCTGAATCTGACGGTCGTAATCGAACAGCTTCGCGGCTGCCTTCTCGCCCGGCTGCGGCGCCAGTTCGGACGGCTGTCGCTTCATCGCCGTCGGCATGCGTGTCATGTTGCGCTGCATGCGGTTGGGCGTCTCGTGACAACCCACGCAACTGCGGATCTCGCCGGGCATGTAGTGAACGTGCGTGCGCTCCGTCTGGACGGCGAGCAGATTCTCGTCCAGCGCCTGGAAGTACAGGTTCCGCTCGGCCGGGACGTGGAACTGCGCCGACCCGTCGGCCTCCACCGGCACGATACCGTGCTGCACCTTCAGCCCGAGGTGCCCGTGCCCGAGCGCCGAGTGCGCCATGCCGTCGCGGTCGTCCTTGTACCACGACTTGCGGATCGCCCACGGGCGCGGCACCTCCTCCAGGACACGCAGATACTTGACCGTCCCGCGCTCGACGCCCTCCATGCCCTCGTACACATCCGTCACCACGCATCGGGCCAGCCCGCGCTCGGCCAGCTTCGGATCGGTCGTCGACGCAATCACAGGGGGCCTCGTGCGGGCCCGCAGCGGGTACGGATGCCAGCAGGAGATCTCCTCGTCCTTGTACAGGGGTGTCTCCGCCCCCTTCCCGTCCAGCAGCACCAGGTCATACGCCTTCGCGTCGTTCCACGCCGGGCCCTTGGGCTTGCGGGTGGCGATGAACAGGGCCTCCGAAATCGGGTAGGGATCCTTGAACAGGCGCCCCTTCGTGCCCGTCTTGTCGTGCTTCCAGTTGCCGCTGGCGTCCCGGAAGTGGAAGCCCGTGTGCGCCAAGGCCCGGATGTCGTCGGTGATGAATCGCATCGTCTCCGGCGAGCGGATGTCGTCGGCCATGTCGATCACGATGACGGCCCCCATCGCATTGTTCGGACAGCAGTGCGAGGTCCCCAGCATGACGATCTTGCCGTCGGCGCCGGGGATCGGACGCGGGTAGATCATCGTCTCGGGAAACGTGATCGCGTTGCCGTAGACTTCCGACGTCGCCGTCCCGTCGGGGTTCATCGCCCAGAGGCACTTCAGATTCCCCGCCGCCTTGTCGACGTACTCCCAGCGATGGTACAGAATCCGCCCGTCGGGCATGATCGCGGGGCTGGCCTCGCTGACGGGGCTGTTCGACAGCGGCTGCATGTTCCCGCCGTCGGCGTCCATGCGGTAGAGGTTCTTCGTCGTGTAGACGTCGCCCGCGTTGCAGAGAATGCCGTACTGACAGCGCGTGGTGACAAACACGATCCCGCCGTCGGGCAGATAGCACGGGTGCAGATCGTCCGTGCCGTGATGGTAGTTCTTCCCGCCGTACTTGCGGACGAGTTCGGCTTCGTCCTTCTGAGGGAAGGTCAACTGGCGCGAAGCCTTGCCGTCTACCCGCCGCCCCGTCGTCGGGTCGACGTCGATCTCGTGGATGCGATACCCCTCGCCGGCGGCTTTCTTGTAGTCGAACGCGATCTTCGTCGCGTCGTAGGAGATGTCGAAGCGGTTGACGACGCCCCCGCTGAATTCGGGCACGAGGTCGTGGACCTTGCCCGTCTTCAGGTCCAGCACGCACAGCCCGCCGCCGGGGGTCCAGCGGCTGTTGACGTATTCCGTGTAGACGTGGTTGGCCGTCAGGGTGAAACGCCGGACGAAGACGAGTTTCTCGACGCCTTGGGCGAGAAGGACCTTCGCGGCGTTGGGGTTGAACTGGTGTGGCGCCTTGTCGGCCGGCCCGGCCTTCAAGACCGGCGCCGGCTTGGAGGGTCTAGGCTTGCCCTTGGGCTTGGCCTTGCCGGGGGCTTCCTTCGCATAGACCGACCGCGCCGGCATCTTCGGGGCGACGTTCGTCACGATAAACTCGACGCTGCCGGCTTTGCCGGCGCCCGCGTCGATGCCCACCTGCGCTTCGAAGCGCGCGTACTTGCCGTCCAGCTTGAAATGCAGCAGGGAAGGCCCGTGCGCCCAGAAGCCTCTCGGGAACGTCTTGCTGGCGATCTTCAGCGGATTGGACTTCTGGTTCGTGTTGATGAACAGCTTGCCCCATCCGACCTGGGCGCGGACGGGCTTGACCGTGGTGAGGTCCACGCGCCGCCCTTGCTTGTCGACCAGTGTGGGCTGCGCCCAGATCGCCTGATCGGACCGGTAGTTGTCCGGCCCGTACGTCACGACCAGGTAGAGGTCCTTCAGGCCGGTGACATCGACGGTGAGGGCCTGCGCCGTCCCGCCGCCCCGCATGACCGGCGTCTTGACAGGCTGAAACGCCTGGGGGGCGGATCGCACAACCGAAACCGTCGCCAGCCCCGACAGCAGAGCAACCACCCCCGCTATCCTGTGGAGATCCACCATGCGCACCTCGCAAGTTCGTGTCAATCTGTCCTTGGAGCAGGACAATTGTACCCGAACGTACCGGCCGGGCAAACGGCGATTGCGCCACGTTGCGCCCCGGGCGGCCGCGACCTTGACCGGTGCGGCGTCGGGGTCCTATAATCCCCCAGCGGGACTTCGAGCCGCCTGGCGGCGGACAGGCCTCTCCTGGAGCGACACGTGAAAACGGCAAGCGCAACCATCGCGGCAATCGCACTGGCGATTGGGGTCCTCGGCGCCACCGGCGGGTGCGGGGGCAACTACGAGTGGGACCCGGAGACGAACAGCTACCGCCCGCGGGGCGACGAGGCGACCGGACGCCAGGCCGTCCCCAAGCCGATCCATCTGCTGCTGCCCCGGAAGATCCGCATCCATTCGTTCACGGGTACGCGGACGTTCCACGAAGCGGGCGGTGTCAACGGCATCGACGTGCACATCGACGCGCTCGACGCGTTCGGCGACGCGACCAAGGCGTTCGGGCACTTCCGGTTCGAGCTGCACGAGTTCGTCGCCAATCAGCCCGACCCCAAGGGGCGCCGCATCGCTGTCTGGGAAGTGCCCCTGCTCGAGCCCAAGCGGAACCTCGTCCACTGGAGCAACATCACGCGAAAGTACACGTTCAAGCTCCAGTGGGACACGCCGATCGCCGTCGGCTCGAAATTCGTTCTCGTCGCCGTCTTCTCCAGCCCGTTCACGGAACGCCTCTTCTCCGAGCGGGTGTTCATCTCCGGCGAGTAGTCGCCCTTCCGCGAGGCCCGCATGAGACGTCCGGTGGTTCTGTTCCTGGTGGGGGTGTGGGTCGGCGGGTTCCTGTCCGGCTGCGGGGAGAAGTTCACGCGCGTGCGGTATGAGCTGATCCGCGAGGGTATGTCCGCTCAGCAGGTGACCGATACGCTGGGGACGCCGACGCACACCGGCGCGGACGGCTGGACCTACGTGCACCGCCTGCCCTACTACCGGGCTCGCATCGAGTTTGCGGAGGGGACCGTCAGCGCCAAGCACTGGACGCTCGAGAAGCCCCCAGCCGACCGCCGCAACCAACCGGGCGATGACGGGTGGATCGAGCCCGAACCGAAGTCGAAGGGGAAGGGCGGGGCTACTTCTCAACCGGCGGGGCCTGCTGCTTCTCCTTGAGCGCCTCGGGAGCAGCGGCGTCTTTCGCCCGCACATCGGCCTTGACGGTGCTTGCCCGGACCGCGGGGGCCAGATTCAGCGTAATCACCAGACGCCGCAGGTTCGCGCCGATGCGCGACTGCTGCACTACCCGCTGCGCGACCTGCTCGGCTTGGCTCTGCGCGCCCCCCTGGCTCGCGGCGTCGACTGGCTGAGATTCCGCCGAAGACTTCTTCTGGGTGGCCGGCTGGTCCTTCTGACGGGCGAGGCCGCCCCCGTCGCCATCCACGCGCCTCTTCGCGTCCGCGGCATCCCGCGTTCCCGCAGGCGGCCCGGTGGTGGGCTTCGCCTTGGCGGCAACATCGTTCCCGGCCTGAGCGGCAGCCTTCTCCGCCTCGCTGGGCTTCCGCCCGGCGGGAGCCGACGGGGTCTCTTCCTGCTTGGCCGTTCCGCTGCTCGCGTCGGGAGCAGGGGTGAGCTTCTTGCTGGGACGGCCGGGCACTTGCGTAGGGGCGGGTTCCCCGCCGACCTGTTCCCTGATGTTATCCATCGTCTGACCGACGTTGTTCCCGCCGGGGCCGTCGGGCGTGGATGTCTTGGCCGTCTTCGCCTTGGCGGAGGGCGCGGGCTTGGCCGGCGGCGCGGGCGCCTTGGGTGCGGGAGCGTCATCGGTCTTGCTCGGCATGACCGGGTCAGGCGCGGTTCCGGTCTCCTTCAGCGTCGCCTTGTCGAGCATCGTCATCCGCTGCTCGACGGAGGCGTTCGACACCCCAACTTGCCCGCCGTTGACCGCACTGCTTTCCAGCTTGGCGAGGTAGTCCGGCGCGCCGACCTTGCCGGTTGCGGCGGGGCGGGGCCCGGTCAACTGGGCCAGCACCTCGCCCTTGACCTTCTCCATCTGATCCGGCGAGACGTAGATGTCGAACTGGATCTGCCGTTCGTTTTCGTTCCGCTGATAGACGTTGGCCCGGGAGGAGGCCGACCGAAGCGGAGCGCCGTATTTGCCGGTTTGCGTGTAAACGCCCTTGCCCAGTCCGCCCTTGGCGATGGCGTCGTCCAGGCCGCTGGCGAGTTCCATCATGGCCGGCTGGAGACCATTGTTGCCCAGCACCGTCTCCACATCCCGCTGCGCCAACGACAGGTTGTCCGTATTGAAGACCAGATTCTCCGTCAGCAGTGCCGCAGCGCCCGATCCGCCGCCGCCCTTGCCCACGATGGGCTTGGCGGCAAGCGCGGTCCCAGCCTTTTCCGCCAGGTATTTGTCGGATACCACCTTGCCGTTCTTGCCGATGATGCGCCCGCCAGCCCGATCGGCCTCGCCGGTCTTCGCGACGAGCGTGCCGCCGCTGCCGTCGCCGATCCCGCCCTTGCCCGGGAGGACGTCTTCGGAACGCTCCCTGTCCGTCGGGCCGCCTTCCGGCGCGGCGGGGGTGAAGGCGATGTCCGTGCCCGCCCGGGGCGGAGGCCAAGACTGCATCATCATGTACCCGCCGAAGCCGGCCGCGATGAGCACCACCGCCGCTGCGGCGGCGGTGATCCACCGCGACGCCCGCAGGGCCTTCTCCGCGGAGGGATAGTGCATCAGATGATGGCGCTCCGCCCGTTCGAGGACGCGATTGGCGAAGTCGTCCGGCGCCCGCTCGGGAGGCAGCTTGCGCAGGACGTCCCGCGTCGCCCGAAGGGCCCGCAGTTCGCCCGCCAGCTCCGGATCGGTCTCGATGGCCTTCTCGAGATCCCAGGTGTCCGCACTGGTCAACTCCCCGTCGATCAGGGCGGAGAGCTTCTCGGATTTTCGTTCAGCGTCGCTCATGTCAGCCAACCAGATCGTGCAGCTTCTCTCTCAACATGCACCGGGCGCGATGGAGGCGGCTCTTGACGGTGCCCACCGGCACGCCTACGACCTCGGCGACCTCGGTGTAATCCATGTCTTCAATATCTCGCAGGATCACCACCAGACGGAACTCATCGTCCAGTTCGTCGAGTGCCTGCGTCACTCGGTCGGCGGCTTCCGCCGACATGGCCACCGCCTCGGGGCTCGGCGCCCGTCGTTCGGCGATCGAGGCCGTCAGTCCCTCGGCCTGCGTCCCGTCGAAGTCGTCGGACTGGGTCATCGAATGAAACGCGACCCGCCCCGCCCTTCGGCGATGTGATATCGTCAGATTCGCGGCGATCCGGAACAGCCATGTGTAGAATCGGCTTTGTCCGCGGAATTTCGGCAGGTTTTGCAGCGCCTTGAGGAAGGCCTCCTGGGCCAGTTCCTCGGCGTCCGCCCGCCGGCCGCACATCCGATATACCATGTTGAACAAACGGTCCTGGTACTTCGCCACCAGCAATCCGAACGCCTGCATGTCGCCTTTGCGACAGCGGTCGATCAGGACGGTGTCCTCGAAAGCGATGGTGACCGGTGCGGCGGCCTCAACGCCGCCGCCCTTGTCGCTTTCCGTCAATATGTTCGACGCTCCTTCGGTCACATTGTTCCCGGAAATCTGCAGGCAGGAAAAGTACGTACCGGAACCACAAGCCTTCACTATACCACGGACCGCCCCTCCTCGCACGGCCGTCCTCCTCTTGTACGTCGCTCCTCCCCCTACAGTTGTGTCACATCCAATGGAAATCCCCCCGAGCAAAAAAGACGCCGCCGCTCTTCCCGAGCGACGGCGCCGTTTCTTTTCCTGCCGTTCAATCCGAAATCCGAAATCCACAATCCGAAATCGGTCAGGTTCCCTCGTGCACCTCTTCCAGCTTCTCGTCGGCGGCCGCCCGCTCGCCGGCGCCTTCGAAGTACAGGTGCTTGTCTTCCTCGCCCTCTTCACCCGCGCCGTCGGACCGGACGGTGACCACAACCTTCGTCTTGTCCTTGTAGCTGCCCCGGAGAATCTCCTCGCTGATCGCGTCCTCGACGTGCTGCTCGATCGCGCGACGCAGCGGGCGGGCGCCGAAGTCCGGGTTGTATCCCTTGTCGATGAGGAACTCCTTGGCTTCGTCGGTCAGATCCAGCTCCAATCCGTGCTCCATCAGCCGGTCGCGCACCTTGCGAAGCTCGTAGTCCACGATCGTCACCAGGTCGTCGCGCGTCAGCGCCTTGAAGACGATCACGTCGTCGAGGCGGTTGAGGAACTCCGGCCGGAAGTGGCGCTCCACTTCCTTCTGGAGCATGTCCTTCATCTTCTCGTAGCTGGCGTCCTCGTCGCGCTTGCCGAAGCCGAAGCCGCCGCCGCTCTTGATCAACTCGGCGCCGATGTTCGTCGTGAGAATCAGGATCGTGTTGCGGAAGTCCACCTTGCGGCCGAACGAGTCGGTGAGTTGGCCTTCCTCCATGATCTGCAGGAGCATGTTGAACACGTCCGGGTGGGCCTTCTCGATCTCGTCGAGCAGCACGACCGCGTAGGGACGCCGCCGGATGCGCTCGGTGAGCTGCCCGCCTTCCTCGTAGCCCACGTAGCCCGGAGGCGCGCCGATCAGGCGCGAGACGTTGTGCTTCTCCATGTACTCCGACATGTCGATCTGCACGAGCGCCTCTTCATCACCGAACATGAACTCGGCCAGCGCCTTGCTCAGCAGCGTCTTGCCCACGCCGGAGGGCCCGGCGAAGATGAAGCTGCCCATCGGGCGCCGCGGGTCCTTCAGCCCGCTGCGGGCGCGGCGGATGCTCTTGGCGACCACCCGGATCGCCTCGTCCTGGCTGACGACGCGCTTGTGCAGTTCCTTCTCCAGTTCGAGCAGGCGCTGGGCCTCTTCCTTCTCCAGGCGGGTCAGCGGCACGCCCGTCATTTTGCTGACGACCTCGGCGACCACTTCCTCGTCCACCACGCCGCCGGCGTCCTTGGACTGCTGCTTCCACTCGGCGACCATCTCGTCCTTCTTCTGACGCAGATGCTCCGCCTGGTCGCGCAGCTCGGCCGCCCGCTCGTAGTCGGCGTTCTTGACCGCCTCGTCCTTCTCGATCTGCAGCCGGTCGATCTCGGTCTCCAGGCTCGACAGGTCGGGGGGCTTGGTCATGCTCTTGAGGCGAATGCGGGCGCCGGCCTCGTCGATGATGTCGATCGCCTTGTCCGGCTGGACGCGACCCGTCACGTAGCGGCTGGACAGCTCGACCGCCTGCTCCAGCGCCGTCTCCGTGAACTGCACCCGGTGGTGCTCCTCGTACCGGTCCCGCAGGCCGCGGAGAATCGCCAACGTCTGGTCCTTCGTGGGCGGGTTGACGATGATCGTCTGGAACCGGCGCTCCAGCGCGCCGTCCTTCTCGATGTGCTTGCGGTACTCGTCCATCGTCGTCGCGCCGATACACTGAATCTCCCCGCGCGACAGCGAGGGCTTGAGCACGTTGGCCGCGTCGATGGCGCCCTCGGCGCCGCCCGCGCCGACAAGCGTGTGCAACTCGTCGATGAACAGGATCACGTTCTTGGCGCGGCGGACCTCGTTCATGACGGCCTTGATGCGCTCTTCGAACTGCCCGCGGTACTTCGTACCCGCCACCATCATCGCCAGGTCCAGCGCCACGATGCGCCGGTCCTGGAGAATCTCCGGCACGTCGTTGCCGACGATCTTCTGCCCGAGGCCCTCGACGATGGCCGTCTTGCCCACGCCCGCCTCGCCGAGCAGCACCGGGTTGTTCTTCGTGCGCCGACAGAGCACAGTGATGACGCGCTCGATCTCGTCGTGGCGACCGATGACCGGGTCGAGCTGCCCTTCCTTGGCCAGCGCCGTCAGGTCGCGCCCGAAGCTGTCCAGCGCGGGCGTCTTGCTCTTCGTGCGGCGCGACGGGCCCTCGCCCGGCTCGGCCGGTCCGGCGGGCATGGCCGTCTCGCCCGGCTCGACGCCCGCGCCCAGAAGGTTCAGCACCTCCTCGCGGACCTCGTCCAGTTTCAGGCCCAGGTTCATCAACACCTGCGCCGCGACGCCCTCGTGCTCGCGCAGCAGACCCAGCAGGATGTGCTCCGTGCCCACGTAGTTGTGGCTGAGGTTGCGGGCCTCCTCGATGGCGTACTCGACCACCTTCTTCGCCCGCGGCGTCTTGGGCAGCTTGCCCATCGTGACCATGTCCGGGCCGGCCTTGACGAGCTTCTCGACTTCCATGCGAACCTTGTGCAGATCCACGCCCAGGTTCTTCAGCACGTTCGCGCCGACCCCCGAGCCTTCCTTCACCAGACCCAGCAGGATGTGCTCGGTACCGATGTATTCGTGGTTGAACCGCTGCGCTTCCTGGTTGGCGAGGGCCATCACCTTCCGGGCACGTTCTGTAAATCGCTCGAACATTCTCTCTCCAAGGTTGCCCCGCAGCCGTCCGCCGCGAAGAGGCAGTCTCCCTATGGGGCCAGGGCAAACACCGCCCTCGCCAACAAGCCATTGTAAGCCGGGCGTGAACGCCGATCAAGCCGCATCGGCATGCCGCCCCGTTGTCCTATCGGCCAGCCGGGCCTGGAAGTCCACAACTCCCTCCGCAGAAAACAGTAGCGACACCTGGGTTCCGCAGCCGGCTGCGATGGCGGCGGGAGCGAGAGTCCACGAATTGCACGAATTCCACGAAAAGAGTGGACAGGCGGTTTCGTCCCACAGCCCGAAGGGCTGAGAGAATACAGCCCAGGGCAACGCCCTGGGTAGCAATCGCCCCCGTGCAGCCAAGCCCTGAAAGGGCGGTACAACCGCCGCGGCTCTTCCGCCCTTTCAGGGCTTGGCTGCGGGTAGCGCGACCTCAACCCGGGGCGTTGCCCCGGGCTGTACTATGCCGGCCTTTCAGGCCGAACGACACGCGAGTACTGATGGCACGAACTTGGCGACGTCGGCTTCTTGCTCTCTCCGGACGTATGTGGTACCAAGATGCCTGCCGCTCGAGCGGCGAATTCGCGGACAGCGAGAGGACGGGAACCGATGGCAGAGAGCAACTACGGACAGGATCTGGCGTTCCTGCGGGAACATACGGACATCGTGGAGTTGGCGTGCGGCGAGGCCAGGGCGGCCGTCGCTCCGGCGTATCAGGGGCGGGTGATGACGTCGTCGCTCGCGGGCGAATCCGGCGCGAGCTTCGGGTGGATCAACACCGCCTTCATCGAGGCCGGCCGCGACGATCCGATCTTCAACAACTACGGCGGCGAGGATCGCTTCTGGCTGGGACCGGAGGCCGGGCAGTTCGGGCTGTGGTTCCAGCCGGGCGAGCCGTTCGACCTGGACCACTGGAAGACGCCGGCTGGCTTTAACAGTGGCGCGTTCGACGTGACCGACCGCTGCGAGACGTCGGTGGCGATGGCGGCGCGGTTCGCGGTGACGAACACGTCGGGCACGACGTTCGACTGCGCGGTGCAGCGCACGGTCTCGGCGCTGGACGCTGGAGCGGTGGCGGCGAACCTGGGCGTGGAGATTCCGGCCGGCGTGTCGATGGTGGCGGTCGAGTCGAACAATGTCCTGACCAACGCGGGCGAGACCGACTGGACGCGCGACGGCGGGCTGGTGAGCATCTGGATTCTGGGCATGCTCAACCCCCTGCCGCGGGGCAAGGTGATCGTGCCCTTCCGCGCCGGAAGCGCCGATGACCTCGGCCCGCGGGCGACGACGGACTACTTCGGGCAGATTCCGCCCGAGCGCTGCAGCGTGAGCGAGGACTGTCTGCTGTTCGCGTGCGACGGCGGTCTCCGCAGCAAGATCGGCGTCTCCCCCGCCCGCGCGAAGGACGTGCTGGGCAGCTACGATCCCGACGCGAAGGTCCTGACGATCGCCCAGTTCAACCTGCCGGACCATGCCGCCGATCTGCCGTACGTCAACAGCCTCTGGGAATTGCAGGACGCCCCCTTCGCTGGCGACGCGGTCAACAGCTATAACGACGGCGAGGCCGAACCGGGCGCCGGGCAGCTCGGGCCCTTCTACGAGATCGAGACGTCCAGCCCGGCCGCTGAACTGGCCGCCGGCGAGTCCATCACCCACGTGCACCGGACCATCCATCTGGCCGGGGACCAGGTCGCCCTGAACGAGCTGGCCGGAGCGGTGCTGGGCGTGGAACTGGGTGGGATTGTCGATTGACGAATGTCGACTGTCGATTGGGTGGGGCGGGAGCACACCATGGGTGCAGTGATGGATGAACTGTTTCGCGAGGCCGAGCCGGTCCTGCCGATTCGCGGGGTGCATCTGGATCTGAAGGGCGACCCTCCGACGGAAGGGCGGCTGCTGGAACTGCTGGAGGTCTTCGCCGCCTGCCGGTACAACGCCCTGCTCGTCGAGTGGGAGGACAGCTTCCCATGGACGGTCGATGAGCGCTTCCGCAGCGAGACGGTCTACTCGCCGGAGTTCGTCGAGCAATTCCACGAGCAGGCCGAGCGTCTGGGCCTGGACGTGGTCCCGCTCGTGCAGTGTCTCGGGCACATGGAAACGCCCCTGAGCGTCCCCGGCTACGAGCATCTCCGTGAGGTCCCCCACCAGGCGGGCAGCCTGAACCCGCTGGCGCCCGGCGCCGGCGATCTGGTCGAGAAGATGGTCGAGGACGTGCTGGCCGCCATGCCGACGCCGACGTACTTCCATCTGGGCGGGGATGAATCGTGGACGTTCGGCACGCATCCCGATACGGCGGCGTTCATCGAGGAGAGCGGCAAGGGTGAGCTGTACCTGCATCACGTCGAGCCGATTCTGGACATGCTCAACGAGCGCGGGATCCGTCCGATTCTGTGGCATGACATGATGCGGGAGTGGGACGCCGAGTCGCTGCAGCGCCTCGCGGGCAAGGCCGACCTGTGCGTGTGGGGCTACCACGGACACCCCGACACGACGGACCGCCACTACAGCAGCCGGATCATCGAGCGATTCCGCGACCACGGCGTGCCGCTTTGGGGCGGGACGGCCTACAAGGGCGCCAGCGGACACAACGTCGACCTGACCGACTTCGACAAGCACACCGCCAACGCGACCTCGTGGGCCGAGGTCGCGCAGCGGTACGACATGAAGGGCGTGTTCGCCACCGGGTGGAGTCGCTACTCCACGCCCGCCCCCCAGTGCACCACCATCGAGGCGGCGCTGGATTCGCTCGTCAACGTCGCGGTGATCCTCCACGACGGACGGGCCCCCGACGGCGCCGCCGACGCCTGCCGCGACGCGCTCGACCCGCTCGGACAGCGCGAACGCTTCGACGCCGTCCGCGCCGCGATGAAGCAACTCACCACCGCCCGCCGCAACGGCTGGCTGGCCGTCCAGCATCTCCGCGAGCAGATCACGACCGCAACGCTCGACCCCCGCCGCCGCGACGGCACGCCGCTGATGACCCGCCTGCGGAACCTGTCCCAGGCCGTCGCATCGGCCGAGCGGGCGGCCGACGACGCCCGCGACGCCCTCGCCGGCGCGATCGAGCCGATCTGGACCGAGCGGTATCTGGCTGAGCGCATCGATCCCCTCTGCGAGGAACTCGGCCTGCTCGCCGCCCGCGTCCGCGCCCTCGCCCCCGACGCCTACGACGCCGAACTGAACGACTGACTGCGGGGAACGAAACGGGGTAGTCCACGAATTACACGAATTGCACAGATTCAAGAAGAGGCCTCCCGCCGTTACCCCTACTTTGTGCAATTCGTGCAATCCGTGGACTACAACGTTCGCCGTTCCGCTTCTTCTTGAATCCGTGTAATCCGTGGACTGCCTTGCGGTCTACTGTTTATCATGAGGGGACCATGACGTTCGGTCGCTCGGGACGGTCCCGGGCGTCTTGTGGCTGGGGCGGCTTGCAAGGAGTGCGTGATGACTCGGACGGCTGGGATTCTCCTGACGATGGCGGTGGCGATTTCGTTGGCGGCGCCTGCGGCGCGGGCGGTGGACGCGAAGGACATCCTGGACGCGACGGGCGTGCAGGGCGGGCTGGTGGTGCACGTCGGGGCCGGTGACGGGAAACTCACGGCGGCGCTGCGTGCGAACGAGCGATACATCGTGCAGGGGCTCGCCCGCGACGAGCAGGACGTCGCGAAGGCCCGCAAACACATCGAGTCGCTGGGAGCGTACGGTCCGGTGTCCGTCGCGGGGTGGGACGGGCGGACGCTTCCGTACGTGGACGGCCTGGTGAACCTGATCGTGTCCGAAGATGCGGGGCTGTCGCTGAGAGAGGCGATGCGCGTTCTGGGCCCCAACGGTGTGGCGTATCTCAACCGGGGCGGCAAGTGGACAAAGACCGTCAAGCCTCGCCCCCCGTGGATGGACGAGTGGTCGCACTTCCTGCACGATTCGGGCGGCAACGCGGTGTCGGGCGACCGGATGATCGGCCCGCCGAAGCGTCTGCGCTGGGTGTCCGAACCGCGCTGGTGCCGCAGCCACGAGCACCCCAGCAGCGTCGGCGCCGTGGTCGCCGCGGGCGGGCGGATCTTCACCATCTTCGACGAGGGCCCCGCCGGCGTGTACAAGAAGCTGCCGCAGAAGTGCATGCTCATCGCCCAGGACGCCGTCAGCGGCGTGCTGCTGTGGAAGGTGCCCCTGCAGGACTGGCAGGAGGAACTCGGCACGGGCACGGGCAACCGCCTGAACATCCACCACACGATTCCGCGGCGCGTGGTGGTCGAAGGCGACCGCGTGTACGCCACGCTGCGATTCCTCGGCTCGCCCGTGTCCGTGCTGGACGCGGCGACGGGCGAGATCCTTACCAAAGCCCTGCCGGGCACGACCGGCGCCGATGAGTTGATCCTCTCCGACGGCGTGTTGATCGTGAAGGCGACGAAGAAGCTGTCGGCGAATATGGGCACTCGCGTCGGGAGGGAGACGCTGAACGACACGCTGGCGGCCGTCGACGTCAAGACGGGCAAGCTGCTGTGGCGCACGACCGGCGTCCGCGTGCTGCCGTACGCCCTGTCGGCGCTGGACGGTCGCGTGGTCTACCACAACATGGATGCCCTCGTCTGCCTCGACTCGCGAACAGGCAAGGAGAAGTGGCGGACGCCGAACCGGATCGCGTCGACCACGGGCGGGAAGAGCAACCTGGTTCTCCACGACGGCGTGGCGCTGTACTTCGGCGACGGGGTGGCGCCCGCAGCCGCGAAGAAACCGCCGACGCCTGCGCCCAGGAAGGGCAGGAAGAGGTCCGGCGGGGCCCAGTTCCTGACGAGCATCTCCCTCGACAGCGGCAAGGTCCTGTGGCAGGAGCGCGCCAAGAAGGGCTGGGGCGCCGCGGGCGTCGCGTCGACCGACTTGTACGTCATCGGCGGACTCGTCTGGTGCGGTTCGTTCGAGGGGCGCGACCCGCGAACCGGGAAGATCAAGAAGACCGTGTCCGTCGACAAGCTGATTTCGCCCGGGCACCACTACCGCTGCCATCGCGGCAAGGCGACCGAGCGGTTCCTGATCCTGCCCAAGCGCGGGGCGGAGTTCGTGGACCTCCAGAGTGACGAGCACATGCGGAACGACTGGCTGCGGGCCCCGTGCTTCACCGGCCTCACGCCCGCCAACGGGCTGCTCTACGTCCCGCCCAGCCAGTGCTTCTGCTACCCGGGCGTCAACGTGCCCGGCTACCTCGCGATGTCCGCCAAACCGGCCAAGCCGCTGAAGCCCTCCGGAAGCACCGCCCTCCAGGAAGGCCCCGCCTACGGCAAGATCAATCCGCAATCCGCAATCCGCAATCCGCAATCGAAGGATTGGCCCATGTACCGACGTGATGGGCAGCGGAGCGGATCGACAAAGACGCCCGTGCCCGCCCAACTGGACAAGCAGTGGGAGATCGAGTTGAACGGCCGGGTCTCGCAACCGGTGGTGGTTGCCAATCGCCTGTGGGTGGCCGAGCGAGACGCCCACCGCATCCGCTGCCTGGACGCCGCCGGCGGGAAGGCCATCTGGAGCTTCACCGCCAACGGGCGGATCGATTCCGCGCCGACCGTCGCGGACGGCATGGTCCTGTTCGGCTGTCGCGACGGGGCCGTCTACTGCCTCCGCGCCGGCGACGGGGCGCTGGCCTGGCGCTTCCAGGCCGCACCGGACCGCAAGATCATGTCGTACGGACAGATCGAATCGGTCTGGCCCGTCCACGGCAGCGTACTGGTTCAGGAAGGCGTGGTCTACTTCGCAGCCGGGCGGTCGAGCTTCCTCGACGGCGGGATCCTCGTCTACGGGCTGGACGCCAAGACGGGCAAGGTGCTGCACCATCACCTGCTCGAAGGCCCCTGGC
>CAZEJA010000005.1:0-21557 GCA_964512215.1 uncultured Planctomycetaceae bacterium | reverse complement strand
GGCCCGCGCGGAGAGCAGGTCGGCCTGAGCGGCGTCCAGCGAGGCCTGGGCGGCCGTCAGCGCCGCCTGCGCCAGCGCGAGCTGCGGCTTGCGGAGCACCAGTTCCTCATCCTGATCGGCGTCGGACCCGTTGCCCAGCAGTTCGTACTCGCGTTTGGCGATCGCCTGCCTGCCCATCTCGAGCTTCAAATCGTGCTCCGCCCGCGCCAACTCCCCGCGGCGCTGCTTGACGAGCAGGTCGTAGTCGGTCGGGTCGATCCGCAGCACCGGCTTGCCCCGCTTGAAATGCCCACCGGGAATCAATTCGCTGTTGACCTCGACGACCTCGCCGCTGATTCGTGGCTGCAGCACCGTTCGCCGCGCCGGCAGGACCGTGCCCATCGCCTGCACGGTGATCGGCTTCGACGAGCGCCGCACCTGCATGATGCGGACGATGTCGCCGCTGCGCCGCGGGGGGCGCTGACGGGACTTCGGCTTCGTGCGGTACAGATAGACGGCGCCGACGGCGCCCGCGCCGAGAATCGCAATCGCCAACAGCGCGATCAACAGGCCTCGCACGCTGCCTCGAGCGCGGATCCTGTCGGAAGGGTCGGAGTGTTGCGAAGTCATGTCTATTCCTCTGCGCCCGGCGTTTCACGAGCCGGCGGTTCGAGTTCATTCGTCCACGTCCCGCCCAGGGCGCGGTACAGGCTGATGCGGAAGAGCACCAGGTCGCGCCGGGCGGCCAGGCGATCCAACTCCAGTTGCTGGACTGTGCCCAACGCGGTCAGGACCGGCAGGTAGTCGCTCAACCCCTGGCCGTATCGCTTGCGGGCCTCCCGCAGCGTGTTGCTCGCGACGTCGATGCGGCGGTCGAGCGCCGTCAGGTGCTTGCGCTGCTGTCGCTCGCGGACCAGGGCGTCTTCGACCTCCTTGAAGGCCGTCAGCACCGTCCGCTGATAGGCAGCCAGTCGCTCCTGTACGACGCCGAGCGTCCGCTCGACCTCGGCGGTCCTTCGCCCGCCGTCGAGAATCGGCGCGACGAGTCCCGCGGCGAGCGTGGCGGCCCAGTTGTCGAACAGGTCCTCCAACTCGGCGGAATCGAACCCCGCTTGTCCCGTCAGGCGAATCGCCGGCAGTCGATCCGCCCGGGCGGCGGCGACGCGATAGTCCGCCGCCTGGAGACTCGCCAGCGCCGCCCGCACGTCCGGGCGCCGCGCGAGCAACTCCGACGGCAATCCCGTCGGGGGCAGCGGAGCGAGCTGCGGCAGCTTCCCCGCGGCAAGCGGCACGTCCGCCCGGGCGCTGCGGCCGAGCAGGAGTGTCAACTCGTGCACCAGCACCTGCTCGCGCGAGTCCACCAGCGGAAGCTGCGCCTCGACCCGCGCGACCGTCTGACGCTGCTGGTAGACATCCACCGCGGAGACAAACGACTTGCGGAATCGCAGTTCGACGAGTTCCTCAAAGGTGCGGTTCGTCTTCAGTTGCTCGCCCAGCACGTCCCGCGTCGCCCGTTGCTCGAGGATCCGCACCCATCGATTCGCCACCTCCGCGGTCAGGCTGATCGCGGCCGCTTCCAGCGCCTCGCGGGTCGCCAGCCTGTCAAGCTCCGCCGCCTGCTGGCCCGATCGGATGCGACCCCAGAGGTCCACTTCATACGTCGCCGCCAGACCGAGGCCGTATCTCCTGGTGGTCGCCGTCACGCGCGAACCCGTCGGGCCCACGGTCGAGCTTCGCGTACGGCTGCCGCTGGCTTCGGCGGAGAGCGTGGGGAAGAGCCCCGCCCCGGCTTGGACGGCAACCGCTTCGGCCTGGCGGAGGCGGGCCCAGGTTTCCTTCAACGTCAGGCTGTCGGCGAGGGCGGCGTCCATCAGGGCGTTCAGCTCGGCGCTGTCGAATGTCTCCCACCAGCGCTCGACGTATTCGTCGCCCTGCCCGGAACCGGAGAACGACGTCGGCAGCACTTCCGTGGCGTGTATGCGCGGCGAGGGCTTGAACGGTTGACACCCCGCCAGCCCGCACGCCATCAGCGCCAGCAACATGTGAACTCGCGCGCCGTTCATTCGCTCGGGTTCTCCTCGATCTGCCTGCGAATCTCGCGGATGCCCGCCAGCGAGAACTGCAGAACGTGGTCGGCCAGTATCTCCATGTGCTCCTCTTCGAGGTCCGCCCGTCCATGGAAGTGTTGTCGCACAGGTTTGGTGAACGCGAAGGCGAGGCACTGGTTGGCGATGCTCATCACGCACAGCCGCACCTGAAACTCCGACGCCGCCTCGCCCAACAGCTCCCGGACGATCTCGATGGTCCGGTCCCGCTGTGGGCGGATGGCCTCGTCGAGAATCTCCTGCAGCGCAGCCGTGGGCTCGGCCATCTCCCGCACGAGCAGACGCGCGAATTGACCGGCCTCGCAGGGGCAGAGGACGCGCTTCAGCAGCGCCCGCACGTGCGCGCCGAGACGCTGCTCGGCCGTCGCGTCGTCGGGCAGGCCGCCGTCGGGGGGGAAGGCGGCAAATGCCCGGCGGTGAGCGTCCCGCCAGGCCTCGGCGTAGAGGCTCTTCTTGTCGCGGAAATGATAGTTCACCGAGGCAACGTTCGCCCCGGCGCGCTCGCAGATCTCCGCGACCGTCGCGTCCCGGTAGCCCTTGGCCGCGAAAACGGCGCAAGCGCTTTTCAGGACACGACTTCGAGTGCTCTCTTTCTGTGTCGTTTCCGCGGCCATATCCGACTCCTTCCCGACTAACGTACATTCTAAGTATACATTTCAAATAATCAATTGAATTTCTGTTGTTTTTTCTGTGCGCGGGATGCGGGTGGGGGATAGCGGCAGTGCGGCCCTTGCATCTTGCCGCCGTTGCGGGGAGGATATCCGGCTGCACGAGTGTGCATGACCGGTTGGCGTTGAGTTCTCTTGGACGGGAGGCGGCGATGGCGATGCGAGCGAGTCGGCGGGACCTTCTTCGGGCGGCGGGAACGGCGGCGCTGGGTCTGGCGGGTGGATCTGCCTTGACCGCGGCCGCGAAACCGACGCGGAAGCTGAACTTCGTCTTCTTTCTGGTCGACGACATGGGCTGGCGCGATGCGGGCTGTTTCGGCAGCACCTTCTACGAGACGCCGGGCATCGACCGCCTCGCAGCCGAGGGAATGAAGTTCACCAGCGGCTACGCCGCCTGCCCCGTGTGCAGCCCGACGCGGGCGAGCATCATGGCGGGCAAGTACCCCGCCCGGATCGGCCTGACCAACTGGCTGAGCGGGAACATCAAGAAGCAGCTCGTCGGGGCGGACTACATCAAGCAGCTTCCGCTGAAGGACGTCACGATCGCCGAAGCGCTGAAGGAGGCGGGATACGCGACGTGCTTCGTGGGCAAGTGGCACCTCGGGGGCGCGCCCTACTACCCGGAACACCAGGGCTTCGAGATCAACATCGGCGGGCACCACGCGGGCTCGCCTCCGGGCGGGTACTTCGCTCCCTACCGGAACCCGAGGATGTCGAGCGGGCCGAAGGGCGAGTACCTCACCGACCGCCTGACGGATGAGTCGATCAAGTTTCTGGACCGCGTCGGCGACAAGCCGTTCCTGCTGTACCTGTCGCACTACGCGGTGCACACGCCGCTGCAGTCGAAGGCGAATCTGACCGCGAAGTACAAGGCCAAGGCCGCCAAGCTGCCGCCGCCGAAAAGCCCGCGGACAATCCGCGAGGCCGAGCGGGATGTTCGCCAGGTGCAGGACCACGCCGTCTACGCGGGGATGGTCCAGAGCATGGATGAAAGCCTCGCCCGCGTGATGAAGAAGCTCGACGACCTCGGGCTCGCCGACAGCACGGCCGTGATCTTCATGTCCGACAACGGCGGATTGAGCACGTCGGAGGGCTCGCCCACGTCGAACGTACCGCTCCGCGCGGGCAAGGGCTGGGTGTACGAGGGCGGCATCCGCGAGCCGATGCTCATCAAGTGGCCGGGCGTGACGAAGCCCGCCAGCACCTGCGACGAGCCCGTCACCAGCACCGACTTCTACCCGACGATGCTGGAGATGGCGGCCCTGCCGCTGCGCCCGAAACAGCACGTCGACGGCGTGAGCCTCGTCCCGCTGCTCAAGGGCGGGTCGTCACTGGGGCGGAAGGCGATCTACTGGCACTACCCGCACTACTCGCCCCAAGGCGGGCGCCCCGCGGCGGCCGTGCGAGCGGGCAAGTACAAGCTCCTCCGGTTCTTCGAGGATGACCACGTCGAGCTGTACGACCTCGACGCGGACATCGGCGAGAAGAGCGACCTGTCGAAGAAGATGCCCGACAAGACGGCCGAACTCCTGGCGATGCTGAACGGCTGGCTGAAGTCCGTCGACGCGAAGATGCCCAAACCCAACCCCGCCTGGAAGCCCAACGCCCCGACCAAGCGGCGGAAGAAGAAGTAGGGAGCGGGTGCCGTGGGCTGCGGCGAAGCCGCAACCACGCTCCGTGGCGTGGCAACGTGGTTGGAGCGGCGCTCCAAACCACGGCACCCGTCGCGCGACAGGAGTTGCTCGCCCTACGTTCGTCCAGGTCGAGCGGTCTTCCAGCCGGCGTTCATCCTTGCCGACAGGTCCTTGACCACGTCCGCTTTCTCGGTGGCGATGTTCTCTGTTTCGTCCGGGTCGGTCTGGTGGTCGTACAGTTCGACAGCGAGGGCCTTGTCCGGCTGGCGTACGTCGACCCACCGCACCAGACGGTACCGGTCGGTTCGCATGGTGTAGCCCATCACGTGCTTCTCGAACTTCTCCCGCGACCATTCGCCGGGCAGCTCGTCTTCGATGAGCTGTTCCTTCTCGGTGATCAGCGGCCCGAAGAACGTCTTCCGCATCGCCTCGGACAGCGGCAGCGCCGCCCACTCCCGCAGGGCCGGGCAGGGGAACTGGCTGAAGGCTGCGGTCTTCCATGTCCGGTCCGGGTCGTTCAGCAGCGGCGCGAAGCTGGTACCTTCCACGTGCTTCGGGATCGGCACGCCCGCCAGTTCACAGAGCGTCGGGTACATGTCGATCAGCTCGACGAGGGCGCCGGTCGTCTTGCCGCGGGCCTTCATGCCGGGGGCGCTGATGATCATCGGCACGCGCGCGGCGATCTCGTAATTCGTCGCCTTGCCCCACACGCCCATCTCGCCGAGGTGCCACCCGTGGTCGCCCCACAGGATCACCACCGTGTTGTCGCGCAGCCCCAGCCGATCGAGTTCGGCCAGCACGCGGCCCACCTGCGCGTCGACGTAGCCGGCGCAGGCGAGGTAGCCGTGGAGCAGGCGGCGGGCCAGCTTGTCGTCGATCGGGCCGGACTTGGGGATGTCCGCCCGCGTTCGCAGCTCGAACGAACTGTGCAGACCCATCGCCGGGGCGTCTTCCGGGGGGCTGTCGTTCTCGGCCAGCGGAATCGTCGCGGGATCGTACAGGTCCCAATACCGCTTCGGCGCGATGAACGGCAGGTGCGGCTTGTGGAACCCGACGGCGAGGAAGAAGGGGTTGTCCTTGATCTTCTTCAGCGTCGCGACGGCGGAGTCGGCGATGCGGCCGTCGGCGTAGGCGTTGTCCGGCACGTCGGCGGCTTCGGTGGCGGGCCCGCATCCCAGAGACCAGACATCCTGGCCGGGGTACTGCTTCTTCGCTTCCGCCAGGCGCCGCTTGATCAGGGCCTGGTTCTCCGGCAGCGCGTACCCGCGGACGGGGAGGGGCCCCGTCTTCGGGAAGACCGCCTTGCGGGACCACGACCTGTCCTCGTCGCGCATCTGCGCATGGTAGATCTTGCCCGTATAGATCGACTCGTACCCGTGGGCGATGAACTGCTGGGGCAGCGTGACCACGTCGGGGGTGGTCTTGCGGAAGTAGACGTCGTTGTGGGTCGCACCGGACGAGTCGGGGCGCAGGCCCGTCATCAGGCTCGTCCGCGACGGTCCGCAGATGGCCTGCTGACAGTAGGCGCGGTCGAAGCGCAGTCCCCGCTCGGCCAGGGCGTCGATGTTCGGCGTCTTGACGATCGGCGTACCGTAACAGCCCAGTTCCGGGCGCAGGTCGTCGACGGCGATGAACAGGACGTTCAACGGTCGCCCCGTCCCGCTCTGGGCCATTCTGGCCAGCAACGTTACGGCGAGCATCGCAGCGAGGATTCGAATCACGGTGTGATCTCCGATGGGTTACGGGAGTTCTCGTCTTCGGTTCTCTTGTCGTCGCGGCTTCGCACGACCTCCACCATGTGCAGGCGGACGTCCCGGTCGGCGTAGACAGCAAGGTGCGCGCCCGCGCGATCCGGTTCCAGCGACGCCACCTGCAGTGGCAGCGCCACGGTCCGCCACCGGCCGGTGTTCTTCAAGCCCGCGGAGAGCTTCCGGCCGCCCGCCCGGATCGTAAGCGTGCCGTCCCCATCGTCGAGGACCGTGATCCATAGGACCGCCTTTCGCTGAGAAAGGCTCTTCGCGAACCGCCCGTCCAGCGCCACCCGCATGCTCTCGCCCTTCGGCAGCACGCGCGCCCACGCGCCGTATCGCTGAGCATCCGGGCCGACGTTCTTCTCCTCCTTGCTGCGGTCCGGAAGTCGGCTGGCCAGGAACGTGTAGTCTCCTTTCAGGAAGTTCCCCTCGCGAAAGGCCACCCACGCGCCCGGCGAGTCCTCCGGACTGGCGTGGTAGCCCGCGTACTTCGCCGCGAACTGGAAGGCCTTGCGAAACTCGTCCTTGTAGCTGGAGACATCCTTTCCCTGGTACTTGCCCCGCAGCGCCACGTCCAGGTCGCTGGCGTAGGCCGCGATGAACGACACGCCGCAGTGGAGGTCGGCGAGCAGGCGCCAGTAGTTCCACTGCGGCGGGCTGCACCAGCGCGGATCGGTCTTCCCGCCATGGTGCCCCCACGCGCTCGCCCAGCATTCGGCGTACGCGAGCGTCTTGCCCGTACGACAGTACTCCAGGAACGTCCGGTATTGCCTCTCGGTCCCTCGGCTGTGGGGTTCGGCCTCCGTGGAGGTGTGGAACCAGCAGAGCTTCCCGGTCTCGAATTCCTTGCGGAACTCGGTCCGCAGCGCCTCGTCGATGTTGTTCCGGACGAAGACGCGAATCTGCGGCGGGAAGTGCCGTACGAACGTTCGCACGACGTTCGCCCGATAGGCCTGGCCGAGGCGCAGGGTCCATTCCTGCCCCGGGGCCGCACCTTTGGGAACGATCCACTGCTTCATCGCCCGGTTGTCCTTCGGGACGCCCCAATGCTCGGTCCCGAGTGCATTGAAGTTGAGGCGCATGCCGAGAACAACGCCGCGGTAGGGCGACGTCTTCAGGAACTTCGCGCAGGCCTGCAGGAAGTCGAGGTACGCCTTCTCGTGGGCCGGGTGCCAGTACATCAGTGTCCCGCGTTTGTCCGCGACCTGGTGCCCGAGCTTGTCCGGATGATAGGGGACCTTCTCGAACAGCCATGCGGGCTTGACGTTGCCGTTGATTTGCACCGTCGCGGGCATGCCCGCCTTGTGCAGCGGCTTGAGGCGCGCGACGAGTTTCGAGAAGTCGTAGCGCCCCTCGGCGGGATGCACGTCGGCCCATTGCACGATCGCCTGCCCGCCGGTGATGAAGGGCAGTTCAAGCACCTGCGGCTTGCCGTAGTACCAGATCGCATACAGCCCGCGGTGCTTGGGCGGTCCCGCCTCGGCCGAAGCCGCAAGCGCCATCGGAAGTACCGCGAGCAGAACCGCCCGGAAGCTGCGTTGTCGAATCGGGCTCATGCGATCTCTCTCATCTGCCTCGTCAGTCCAGCGGGATCCAGACGGTCATCCTGGGCTCGCCGCGGTTGTTCCACGCGTAGTAGGGGATCAGGCGGATCCGCACCTTCTTCGATTTGGCGGGCTTCAGTTCCTGGTACAGCGGCCCCGAGCCCGTGTGCCCCGGCGCGGCGACGGCGTCGGCTTCCAGGACGGTCACGCCGCGCAGCAGCTTGGGTTCGTGTTGCGTCTCCCACTTCGCGTCGCGCGGCAGGCGGATGTCCTCGAACCGCACGCCCTTCGGCAGGTCGATCGATTCCAGGCAGTACACGACGGGCCCGCGCATCACGGCGACGTGGTTGCGGGTGAACTCGATACGCGGATCGGCGACGATCATCCGCACCCCCATGGGCAGGTCCAGTTCAATCGTATCTCCTTTGCGCCACTCCCGGGAGATCCTCGCATACGTCCCCGCTTGCGGCTTGGCATCTGTGGTCTTTCCGTTCACGGCCAGCGTCGCCCCCTTCGCCCATCCCGGAATCCGCAGCGCGATCGGGAAGGCCTCCTTCGACGCCACCGCCTCCACGGTCAGCGTGACCTTGCCGTCCCACGGGTAGTCCGTCTTCTGCGTGACGGTGAGCTTACCTGCACCGGGCAGTTCGCCGTCGAACACGCTCCCGCCGTAATGGTGCACCCACAGCCCCCCTTCGCCGCCGCTGTAGAGATATCCGTTCCACGACGCGACGGTTCGCAGCAGGTTCGTCGGGCAGCAGATGTGACGGATGCCCGGGTCGAACCGCTCGTGGGCGTCCTGGCTGCGGAGGACATGGTCCGCCCCGTTCCAGTGCAGCGGGTTCGTGTAGGACCACTCCTTGCCCTCAATGCCGACGCCCGAGAGGATCGCGTTGTACAGGCTCCGCTCCATGATGTCCGCGAAGCGGGCCTCGCCCGTGACGGCCAGCATCCGCCAGTTCCACATCAGGTTGCCGATCTGTCCGCACGTCTCGTTGTAGCCCGTGTCGTTCGGGAGTTCGTACGGCGCGCCGACGCCCTCGTGGATGGAATCGCCGACGATCGCCGTGAGCGTGCCCGGCCGGAAGCTCCGCACCGGGTGGGCCTTGTGCATCGGGCTGACGCCGCCGGTGATGTACATCTTCCGCTGGGTCAGGTCCGTCCAGAGGCGCTGCAGGGCGGCCATCAGCGTCTCGTCGCCCGTCTCCATGTATGCATCCGTCGCGCCCGCGAAGAGGTACGTGAAGAACACCGCGTGCCCGACTACCTCGACTTCCTTTCGCAGCGGGCGCCAGTTCTGGTTCAGATCGCTGCCGTTGTTCGTGGGGCCCCACGTATTGCGCCGCCCCTTGCCGTACCGGCTGCCCCGCAGGTCGATGAACAGGTTCGACAGGTCCAGGTACTTCCGCTTGCCCGTCGTGCGGTACAGTTCCACACCGCCCATGATGATCGACGGGTTGACCGGGAAGTCGGCCAGCTCCGCCTTGCGGGCCCGGAACGTCTCGAGCACGTAGCTCGCCGCCCGCTCGGCCACGTCGAGCAGGCTTGTCTTGCCCGTGATGCGGTGGTGGGCGCAGGCGGCCGTCAGCAGGTGGCCCATCACGTACAGCTCGTGATGCTGCATCTTCTGAAAGCGAGGCCACCCCCGGGCGATGATCTGACTGGCGACGTAGCCGTCTTCCCGCTGCGCCTGGGCGACGACGGCGATGATCTCGTCCGCCTTCCGCAGCAGCTCCTCATCGCGCGTCGCGGCGTAGACGTAGCAGGCCGACTCGATCCACTTGTACGCCCACGCATCCTGCCAGTTCGTTCCGCGGAACTCGCCTTTCATCAGCCCGGCGGCGATCTTCAGGTTCTGGATGACGTGACCCATCTCGGGGTCTTCAGCCAGTTCCAGCAGGCGCGGCAGCGTCACGTCGGCTGTCTGCTTGAAGCGGTCCGCCCAGAAGCCCTCCGTCCATGTCACCGCCGCGAGGTCCACGCTGCGCAGCTTCGCGTGCGGGCTGGCCTGATTCTTGATCAGGCCACAATCCCGCCGCGGCCCCGCGCCTTCCGTCGCTTGCGCCAGCAGCCCAATCGCCAGAACCCCCATCACCACAGCCAGTGTCGATGCATGCATGGGATCATCTCCAATGGAGTCAGTTGGTCCGAGCATCGCAGCAGTGCATTCAGGATGGATACCTCACTGGGAGTATCGTAGTCCAAAGCAACCCCGAACGGTACTCCCCGTCGACGGTTGCCCCCGGCCCCGGAGCGGGGTACATTTCGTGGGACCCGCGCATCAGGGAGCGATCCATGAAGATTGAGTGCATACGAACCCATCACCTGCGATGCATGCTCGACGAGCCGTTCGGGTTCTCGCAATGGTCCTACGACCAGCGGAACGTTCTGCTGGTGGAGGTGATCGCCGACGGCGGCGAGTGCGGCTGGGGCGAATGCTACGGACCGGCCGAGGTCATCCAGGCCGCGGTCGCGAGCTTCTACGCGCCGCGCCTGATCGGCGCCGACCCGCTGGCGACGGATGTGGTCTGGCACGCGATGTGGCGGGCGTCGCTCGACTTCGCGCGGGGCGGCGTGATGATGGCCGCAATGTCGGGCATCGACATGGCCCTGTGGGACCTGAAGGGGCGGGCGACGGGCGCCCCGGTTTGCGAGCTGATGGGCGGGCGGTATCGCGACCGCGTGCCGTGCTACGCGACGGGCATGTACTTCAAGGAGATGCCCGAGGCGGAGTTGATCGAAACGCTGGTCGCCGAGGCGGCCGGCTATTACGAGCAGGGCTTCGGGGCGATGAAGATCAAGGTGGGCAAGAATCCGGCGTTCGATGAGAAGCTCATCGCCGCGATGCGCCGCGCCTTGCCCGACGCAACCCTCATGGCCGACGCGAACCACGCGTACGACCTGCCCGAAGCCATCCGCGTGGGCAAGGCGCTCGACGAGCACGGGTACGGCTGGTTCGAAGAGCCGCTCTCTCCCGAGCACCCGGAGTTCTACCGGCAGTTGCACGAGACGCTCGACGTGCCCCTGGCCGGCGGCGAGTGCGAGCAGACCCGCTACGGGTTCCAGCGGCTGCTGGCGCCGGGCGGCGTGCAGATCGCCCAGCCGGACCTGGCGTACTGCGGCGGTCCCAGCGAGGCGGTGAAGATCCGCACGGTCGCCTCGTCGCTGGGTGTCAACGTCGTGCCTCACGTCTGGGGCACTATGCTGAATCTCGCCGCGGCAACGCACCTGCTCGCCTCGGCGTATCACGAGCCCGGCCGCGCCGAGGACGACGGGGCGATGCTCGAGTACGACCGCACGCCGAATCCGCTTCGGGACGAACTGTTTCAGACGCCGCTTGAGATCGACGGCGCGGGCGCCGCGGTCCCGACCGCACCGGGACTTGGCGTGGTCGTCGATCCCGAGGCGCTTCAATCGCTGCAAGTCAATGAGACGGAGATCCGATGAGCCATCACGAATTCAAGATGCTGATCAATGGGGGCCTGGTCGGCGCCGCCGCGACGTTCCCGGTCATCAACCCCGCCACCGAGGCCGTCATCGCCGAGGTCCCCGAAGTGCAGGCGGAACACGTGCAGCAGGCGCTCGATGCCGCCAACGACGCGTTCAAGACGTGGTCGACCACCTCCCCAGCCGACCGCCGCACACTGATCCTCGCCTGCGCCGACCTGCTCGAACAGAACTCCGAGGAGATCATCGACCTGCTGATCGCCGAGACGGGCAAGCCGTTCGACAACGCCGAGTACGACTTCGGCATGCTGCCGACCTGTCTGCGGTTCTTCGTCGAAGAGGCCCAGCGCCTGGACCAGTCGGTGGTCCACGACCCCGACGGGCGTTTCCTGCACTACATGCTCCGTCAGCCGCTGGGCGTGGTGGTGGGGTACCTGGCGTGGAACTTCCCGCTGCTGAACCTGGGCTACAAGCTCGGTCCTGTGCTGGCGTCGGGGTGCACCGCGATCATCAAGCCCTCGCAGCGGACCCCGCTGGCGACGCTTCGCTGCGCGGAGCTGCTCGTGGAGGCGGGCGTGCCGGCCGGCGTGGTCAACGTGATCACCGGCACGGACTACGACGTGACCAATCCGCTGCTGACCAGTCCGATCCCGTCGATGTTCACGATGATCGGGTCGACCGCCTCGGGCGTCCGGGCGATGAAGACCGCCTGCACCAGCGTGAAGCGCTTCTCCGTCGAACTGGGGGGCAACGCGCCGGTCGTGGTCTACGACGACGCCGACGTCGTCGCCGCGGCGCAGAACGTCGTCGACCTGAAGTTTGCCAATACCGGGCAGGTCTGCGTCTCGCCCAACCGCTGCTTCGTGCACGAGGCCGTGTACGAGCAGTTCCTCGACGCCGCGGCCGAGCACGCGGCGGGCATCACGCTCGGCGCCGGGCGGGGCGAGGGGCGGCTCATGGGGCCCGTGATCGCCGGAGACGACCGCACTCGCGTGCTGGAACTGATTCAGGCCGCCCAGAAGGACGGTGCGTCCGTCGTCTGCGGCGGGAAGGTTCCCGACGAGCCCGCCACGGGCTTCTACCTCGAGCCGACCATCCTCCGCGACGTCCGCCCGGACATGGCCGTGGCGTGCGACGAGATCTTCGGCCCCGTGCTGCCGGTGATCCGCTTCACCGACGACGACGATGAGATCGCGATGGCCAACGACACCGCGTATGGACTGGCCGCCTACGTGTACACGACGAACCTGTCGCGGGGTCTGCGGGCGGCCGAGCGAATCGACGCCGGCAGCGTCTGCGTCAACGAGGTCCACTACGCCGTCCAACTCCCCCACGGCGGCGTCAAGCAGAGCGGCGTCGGCAAGGACTGCTCGCGGTACAGCATCGAGGAGTACTTGACGCTCAAACGCGTTTCGGTTCTCGTGTGATCGACACGAGACAAGGAGACCCATCCATGGAATCACAGTTTCCTTCCGAACTCCGCGACCGCATTCAGTGCTGCGGCGTAATCGCGGTGCTGGTGGTGGACGACGTGGACCACGCGGCGCCGCTCGCCCGGGCGCTGCTGGCGGGCGGGGTCGACGCGATGGAACTGACGCTCCGCACCTCCGCGGCCGTCGACGCGCTGAAGGTGATCGGCCGTGAGGTGCCCGAGATGCTTACCGGCATGGGGACGATCCTCACGCCCGAGCAGATCGAGCAGGTCGTCGGCGGCCTTCGGGGTGGCGCCGGGGCTGAACCCGCGCGTCGTGCAGCGGGCCCAGGCGCTGGGACTGCCGTTCGCGCCGGGCGTTGCGACGCCCTCCGACATCGAAGCCGCCGTCGAACTCGGCTGTCGGGAACTGAAGTTCTTCCCCGCCGAGCCCAGCGGCGGCATGAAGTACCTCACCAGCATGAAGGCGCCCTACGCCCACCTCGAACTGAGCTTCATTCCGCTGGGTGGGCTCAACGCGCAGAACATGGCCTCCTACCTCGCCGACCCCGCCATCCCCGCGATCGGCGGGTCGTGGCTGGCCCCGCGGAAGCTCATCCAGCAGCAGGACTGGGACGCGATCACCGCCAACGCCGCCGAGGCGAGGAGCATCATCGACAGCTATCGCGAAGGAGACACCCCATGAGCCGCATCGTGACCTTCGGGGAAATCATGGGCCGCCTGACCCCGCCGGGATTCCTCAAGCTCCGACAGGCCTTGCCCGGTTCGCTCGACGTAACGTTCGCAGGCGCAGAAGGTAACGTGGCCGCCTCGCTGGTCATGCTCGGCGCCGAAGCGGCACTGGTCACGGCGCTGCCGGACAATCCCCTCGCCGACGCCTGCGTCGCGACGCTCCGCAGCGTCGGCGTCGATACCCGCCACATCCTCCGCGCCGACGCGGGGCGACTCGGCCTGTACTTCCTCGAAACCGGCGCCAACCAGCGACCCAGCCGCGTCCTCTACGACCGCGCGGGCTCGAGCATCAGCCTCACCCCGCCCGACGCGTACGACTGGGACGCGATCTTCGACGGCGCGGCGTGGCTGCACGTGACGGGCATCACCCCCGCGCTGTCGCAGCTCGCCGCCGACGCGACGATCCACGCTGTGCAGTCCGCCAAGGCCGCCGGCGCGACCGTCTCCTGCGACCTGAACTTCCGCGGCAAGCTCTGGCGGTGGGATCCGCCCACGACGACCCACGAGCTGGCCGGGCGGGTCATGCGACAGGTTCTGCCGCACGTGGACGTGCTCATCGCCAACGAGGAAGACTGCGGCGACGTGCTGGGCATCCGGGCGGGCGAAACCGACGTCCACGCGGGGCGACTCGACGTGGACCGCTACCCCGACGTCGCCCGCAAGATCGTCGGGGAGTTCCCCAACGTCCGCCTGGTGGCGACCACGCTGCGGGAAAGCATCTCGGCCTCGCACAACAACTGGGGCGCGATGCTCTACGACGCGAAGGCCGACGCCGCCCACTTCGCCCCGCGACAGGAGGGCGAGTACCGTCCCTACGAGATCCGCAACATCGTCGACCGCGTCGGCGGGGGGGACGCGTTCGCCGCGGGGCTGATCTTCGGCCTGACGATGCGCGAGGACCCGACCCCGCCGGCCGCCCTCGACTTCGCCGTCGCCGCCTCCTGCCTCGCCCAGTCCATCGTTGGCGACTTCAACTTCTCCACCCGCGCCGAGGTCGAAGCCCTCGCCGCCGGCAGCGCCGCCGGGCGCGTCGTCAGGTAGACGCCAGTCGAGATGCAGTCCTCAGCGCAGTCGGGGTTGCTGTCCTTGAACGCGACGAAGTCGTGCGTGCCGATCCCATCCCAGACGATGTTGTTCTTCTTCGAGCCGTTGAACTCGAACCGCCCCAACTCCGGCTTCCGCCAGTGGATGCCGTCACGGCTCTCGGCGTAGCACGTGACCTCGCCGTGCGTCTTCTTACGCGCGGTTGTGTCATAGTGCGAGCCGCGGTAGTACATGCGGCAGCGATCCCCGTCGCGGAAGATCGTGTAGTACGCGCAGGTGTTGCCCTCCGACGGCGCATCCGTGGTCAGCACGATCCCCTTCGGCTGCGGGGCTCGTTCTTTCGGAACGGCCTTCCCCCCCCGGGCCTCACGGCCCGGGCTACTGTTGTGTCGGCCCTGACGGGCCTTCCTTCATGTTGCCGGTCTGTCTTTCACTTCTCCAATTGTCCGAGGGCGTGTTTGAGGACCTTGGAGACGTAGCGGCCCTCGCCGCCGCGCATGGCGTCGATGGCGGGGCGGGCCTTCTCACCGATCCGGTCCAGCGCGGTGGCTGCGAGCAGACGCGTGCTCTCGAGTTCACCTTTCGTCAGCATCTCGACGAGCACGGGCAGGCCGCGCTTCTCCTCTCCCCAGTCGCACAGCGCCTGGGCGGCTGCGATGCGGGCAGCCGGGCTGGGGTCTTTCAGCATCGACGTGAACAGACCGATGTGCTTGCGTCGGTCCTTTCGGGCGGCCGGGGCGGTGGAGTGGCGGATGCCCAGCACGGCCCAGTAGCGGACCGATCCGACCGGGTCTCTCAGTGCCTTGACGCAGGCGGCGAGTGTCTCGTTGTCGGCGGGGTTGCGCATCGTCAGGTCGAGGCAGCGATCGACCAGGCCGGACTTGTCGACCACCTCGCGCCAGTGGACGCCGGGGCGGGCCGGCTCGGGCACGATCGGCTCGCCGCCGCTTTGATAGCGGACGGCGGGGCTGTCCTTGTAGCCGATTCGGGTGGCGCGGGCTTCGACGGTCTGCCCGGGCGCCAGCTCGATCGGGGCGCTATAGATGCTCCACGGGGCGCCCCCGCCGCCGCCCTTGTCCCTGGACTTGCCTTTCGTTCTGCCCTTCGCCTTGGGAGGCGGGGCTGTCGGGACCGTTCCGCCCAGCACGACGCTGCCGAGATTCATCTGGAAGGCATTCTGCGTCGGGTCGGGCTTGATCGTGACGGTGTACCGTCCGGGCTTGGGGATATCGACTTCGCCGATCTTCACATACTGGAACTTCGTCCAGTCGCCGGTCGACTGGGAAGCGCCTTTCAGCACCGACTCACCGACGCTCAGCGTGTAGGCCGTGCTCCCGCTGGGCGAGCGGGCCTGGTAGACGTACACGGGGATCTTCCCCGCTTCAGGCAGATCCGCTTCCCAACTCACCCATGCCTGCGGGTCGCGCCAGGAGAAGATGCCATCGGGGCCTTTCTTCGGGCCTTTCCCGTGAATCGTCGCATCCGCGCCGAGCAGGACCACGCCGCCCCGGGCCTGGCCCTTCTCGCCGACGGGCCCGGGAGCGCCGCCGGTGATGTGATATGCAATCGACGCGCCGGGCGTCTCGCAGGTGATGCGCACGCGAGGTCGACCGGCGGCCTTGACGGGATGAAACCCCGGCGCCGTCGTGATGGCCATCTCGTCGCCCGGGCGCTTCAGGGCGTCGAATTCGCACTCGGGCATCAGCCCGAAGTCCCCCGTCTGGCGCATCCAGCGCACGAGTTCGGCGCGCATGCGTTTCAGGATGCCGGCCATCTTCGCCTGCCTCGCGAGATTGTTCACCTCGTGCGGGTCGGCGACAGTGTCGTAGAGTTCCTCGACGTCCTTGGGCTTCTCAAAGTACTGCATCTGCGGGCCCTTGAGCTTGCCTTCCGCGTGGAGGCGCCGCATCTCCTTCATCGTGGGCATCATGTTCATGTAGGCCACGTCGAGCCCGCGCGACAGGTGGGGCATGAAGTTGCGGATGTACTTGTAGCGTTTGTCGCGGACGCAGCGAATCATGTCGTACGCCTCGTCGACGCGGTCGCGGGCGCCGTGGATGTACCGGCGCGGCGGGGCCTTCTGCGGGCCGAGGAAGGCCTGCCCTTGTATGTATTCGGGCACGGGCACGTTGCAGAGCGACAGCATGGTCGGCGCGAAGTCGATGAAGGAGACCAGTTCATCGCTGGCTGAACCGGGCTTGAAGGCATCGGCCTTCGTGGGGTCGGCGTGCTTGCGGAGCTTGGGCGGCACGCGGACCATCAGGGGAATCTTCGAGCCCGAGTCGTAGATCCACCGCTTGCCGCGCGGCAGCCCGCGCCCGTGATCGCCCCAGAACCAGACGATCGTGTCGTCGGCCAGGCCGTCCGCTTCGAGCTGCTCGAGGATGTTCGCGACGTCCTTGTCCGTCACGGTGAGGTTGTCGTAGTACTGCGCCCAGTCGCGCCGCACGACGGGCGTGTCGGGGTAGTAGGGCGGCAGGACCGCCTTGGCGGGGTCGTGCAGCTCGGCGGTGGTGAGCTTTTCCCGGGCCGTCTTGCGGCTGGCGTCGCTGCGGATGCGGCTTTCGTGGGTGCTGGTCAGGTTGACCACGCAGAAGAAGGGCTGCCCCTCGGCGCGTCCGCGCCACCACGTGCTGCCGCCCCTGGCGTCCCAGGCCGTCGTGGGCGGGGGGAACTGGTAGTCGGTCTTCGAGTGGTTGGAGCAGTAGTAGCCCGCCGCCCGGAGGTACTCGGTGAAGCACTTGACGGGGGGCTGGGGCACGCCGCTGCATCGCATGTGGTTCGTGCCGATGCTGGTGGGGTACATGCCCGTGATGATGCCCGACCGCGCGGGGGCGCAGACGCCCATGTGGGCGAAGGCCGCGTCGTACCGCGTGCCCTGGGCGGAGAAGCGATCGATGTTCGGCGTGATCGCGTAGGTGTCGCCGTAGCAGCCGAGGTCCGGGCTGATGTCCTCGAGGCTGATCCACAGCACGTTCGGCTTGCCCGCCGAAGCCTTGGCGGAGGAAGGCCGCGCTGCGGCGAGAGTCGAAGCGGCCGGATACATCGCGGCCGTGCCCGCAGCCAGCGAGACGGATGTCAGAAAGTCGCGTCGGTCCATGATCGTCCGATCCTCTCCCCCCGCAACAGTCACGGGGCCTTCCTGCAGGCCCGCCGAGCCCTCATCATAATCCTGCGAAAGCCGCGCGTCAGCCCTTCGTTTGGGTGATCTCCGCCTTGGGCGGCGACGAGGGAGCGGGATGAGCGGGATGACAGGATTGTGGGGAGGGCAGGGGCGGTCCGTGTAGCGGTCGACCGCAGGTCGGCCGTTCCCACACGCAAAGCAACGCATCACCTTCGCGCGACGGATGCGTCGAACACGGTCCGATCGTCCCGGCGGATTCGGGCGGAGTCGTTGGTGAAACGGATGAGCGTGTTGTTGATCTGCACGCCCGTTGGGCCAACGGCGACAGGGGCGGGGAACTTGGCGTCGGCGTCGATGCGGGCGACCTGGATGACGGTCAGGAAGGTCTGGGCGGGGGCCTTGCTTCCGGGCACGGCCGTCAGGTGCCACTGGTTCGGCAGTTTGTACTTCTGCTTGTCCGGGCGCCAGTTCTCGGCGGGGGGATCGAACCGGTCCGTGGCGGAGATCGCAAGCCCCTTCGGCGCCAGCCAGGTCACGCGCGCCCGCGCCGTCTCGCCGCGCACGTCGGCGTGCTGCGCCTTGGCGTCGACGGCGGGCCTGGTGGGCGTGTGCAGCAGCCAGGCGTATTCGTGCGGCCGGCCGTCCGCGGCGGCGAGAGAGTCGAAGATCACGTACGTCTGCACGTCCGCGCCCTTCAGCCAGACCACCTGCCGGCGGAAGCGCTTCATGAGCGGGTCGCGATAGGCCGTCGCCGCCTCGCCCGCGATCCAGGCCCAGTCCTCGCCCTGCTCGAAGCCCACGATCCGCCCGTAGGCGTCGAGCACCCGCGAGGCCTGGCCCCTCCCGTCGACGAGGAGCGTGTTGTGGGCCTTCGTCTGGATGGTCCAGCCGTAGTGGTGCTCGTCGCCGTAGCTGGTGTAGTACCCGGAGTCGACGACGATCCGCTCGCCGAACGCGGTGATGTTGAACGAATTCTGGTCCGCGTGGGCGTGGTTGAATCCCGCGTAGGGCGAGCAGCGGAACTCGAAGAAGACGTTCCGCTTCGCGTCGGCCATGGCGCTGTGCAGGAACGCGACGCCGACGTCGCGGAACGCCCGACCGTGCGGCAGTTCGGTCAGCGGCGCCGGTTCGGTCCGGCCGAACGGGCCCTCGGTGACCCACAGCTCCGGGATCAGGTAGCCGTTCCAGGCGGCGCTGCGGAACGTACGCCCGCCCATACCGGCCGCGACGGCCTGGCCGTAGGCGATCACGTGTGGATCGCGGAACCAGTCGCCCAGAATCATCGCAGCCGCGGCCTTCGTGTCGTTGGGCGCCCCGGCGGCGGGCGAGTGGTCGGAGAACTGCGAGGCCGGTTGACCCGGCGGGTGCCCGTACATCATGAAGTAGCCCGTGCTGCGATACCACGGATGCCCCGCCAGGTCGATGCCGATCGCCCGCTTCCAGAGCATCCGCTGGCCCAGCGCGGAGCACAGGTTTGTGCCCGTGTAGTATCCCACCCCCTCGGCCGACCCGCCGTCGGGCCCGCCGAACCACGGGTAGAACGCCACGAACGTTCGCGCGGACCACTTCAGCCACTCCAGTGCCTCGGGGTCCTCGTCCCAGATCGCCAGCGCCCCGACGGACAGGTCGCCCATGATGAACTGCCACGCGTGGGCGCCGAAGGGCCTCTGCTCGAGCTTCGGGCGGTAGTGGAACAGGCGGGCGTGAATCATCTGGCGGATCGCTTTGCGCTGGTCGCCCGTCAGGCGTTCGTACAGCAGGTCGTAGGCGATCGCGGCGTTGCGGACGATGCGCCCGTTGGCGAAATCGCTGACGGCGTGCGAGGTGTACCCCTCCGGGTCGAGCGACGCGGTGAACATCGTGCGGCGGATGGCCTCGGCCGCGAAGTCGTCCCGATCCAGCAGGACGGCCAGCAGGGACATCTGCCCGACGCTTCCAATCAGCCGCCCGACGTCGCCCTTGGCCGAGACGCGCTGCATCGTCCTGGCGCGCCGGTCCCTGCTGTAGTCCTTCCGCTCTTCGCGCCCGGTCAGGGGCAGCTTGGCGCCGATCTGCTTCCGCAGGCGCCGGACCCACTGGTCCATGAAGTCCTTCATCGGCCCGGCCGCTTTCTTGCGGAGCGCGGGCAGTTCCGCGGCGCTCGTCAGGATTCGCGGATGCTCGCGCGAGAGTTTCGCAAACGTCTTCTCCCACGGCGGGATCGCCCAGCGGGCGGTCTTCGCGTCGATCTCGAACGTCGTCGGTCCGATCCAGTCATTGCCCTCCGCCCGGACGCGCCATTCCCACCGGCCCGGCTCCAGCGGCCCCAGCGGGCGGTGGTAGGTCGCGTCGATGCCCTCGACCGTAACGCCCCGATCCCAAAGCTGGCCCGGGCGCCGAAGCTGAAGCGTATGGGGCTCCCTCCAGCCGCCGGCCCAGCGGAACGTAGGCGGGTTGACGTCGATCGCGGTCAGGCCGTTCGGCTCGGGGCGGACCGGGGCGTTCTGGCGGATGTGCGGGGCGGGGATGCGACCGGTCCCCGTGGGTCCGGGCACCGGGATCAGCTCGACAGCGTCGATGCGGCTGGGCTCCCGGGCGGCGAGGACGAGCCTGTGCGGGCCGGCCGAGTCGAGCCTGATGTCCGTTTCCCGCCACACCCACTTGCCATGTTCCCGCAGGCCGAGCGTCGTGACATGCCGCCCGTTGAGCAGCACGTGGACGCTGTCCGACCCGCCGCTCGTCGCCAGCGCCCGCACGCGAAGCTGGTAGTACCCCGCCGACGCGCGGAATTCGGCCCCCAGGCGCGACCGCAATTCCCCCGTGGCCGATCTCTGTCCCTTCGGCAAGTAGACATATGCCCCGCCCAGGGCGTCTCTGGCGTACTTCGTCTCCTTCTCGCTCGCGACGGCCCGCATCGCCTCCGCCTGCCAGCGAAGCGCGGACCTCTCGTCCGCCGCCCGCCCGACGGGCGGCAGCAGGACAACAACGGTGAGAAGCAGCACACGTCGCCTCATGGCAGGGCTCTCCGGGTGGTTGTCAGGGCATCAGTGATCGGACGGCGAGGGGCTTGTGAGACCCGGGCCTGATCGGCGAAGCCCGGCCAGCGCGCCACGGCCGCCCGGACCTGCTCGATGATCTCCTCCGCTTCGGCCGGCGCGATGTCGGCCCGTCGGGCCAGGCGGAGCATGTGGGACCGATCGGGGCTGCGCCCCTCGCCGTCCAGCGTCATCGTGTGCTCGCCTCCGGGCCCGGGCGTGAATGTCAGGTCGTACGCCGGTGACAGCGCCCATTCCCCCGTCGCGTCGTCCAGGCGGAAGGCGACATTCTTGACGTGGTCGTCCCGGTTGTGGGCCAGCACGTTGAACGCCATCCGCCGGAAGGCGCGCAGGACCTCCCGGTGGTTCCGGGTCAGAAGGCTCGTCGCCTTCAGCAGGTCGGCGTAGTCGCACGACGGGATGCGGAAGTTCGACTGGATGAGTCCGCCGAACGTGTGGACGTGGCGCCGCCGATTCCCCTCGCGGTCGAACCGCTTGACGCCGAAGAAGCGGTCGCCTTGGGCGGTCTCGAAGATTCGCGTCGGCGGCATGTCCACGCCGGCCTCGCGGGCCAGGAGGGAGTAGGCGTACTCGATTGCGCCGCTATCGGGCGGGTCGTCACGGGCGCTGAACTTGACGATCCAGTGCTCGAACCGGTCGGGAAGGTCGTCTTCTCCCGACATGATCTCGTCCGTGGCGGGATCGTACCCGACCAGCACCTTGGGACGGGCCCCGCCGGGCGAGCCGCCGGCGCGAAGAAGCTGCGGCAGCACGCGCGCGGACTGCCCGAGGAGGATCTCCTCGGACTGCCGCGCCAGATCATGCAGGTCGAACGCGCCGCCGTGGGTCTCTTCCACGTCGGCCCGCGGATGGTACGTCAGCGCGCCCATCGTTCGCGTGCCCAGCCAGGCCAGTCGCTCCAGAGGACCGACCGCCCCCGGCAGGAGTCCCGCGCTTCGGAAGTGGCGGTCCATCAGCAGCAGGCCCCACCCGTCGGGGAGGGAGTCGTCAAACAGTCCCGGCAGGGGACCGAACTCGCGGTCCCTGTGTTCGGACAGCCCCGGGGCGAGCGGAAGGTGGAAG
>CAZEJA010000004.1:0-22601 GCA_964512215.1 uncultured Planctomycetaceae bacterium | reverse complement strand
GATGGTGTGGCCGGGGGTCGCCCAGCCCCTCTGGGGGAGCTTGATTCCCTGCTGGAGGACCATGTTGTCGCCGATGACGGCCGGCAGCTTGACGTCGGCGGAGGCGATGCCGACGGAAGCGGCCAATACGACCAGCAGTGCCCAGTGGATTCTGCGCATAGATAGCTCCCTGTGATGTCACGCCGCCGCGTGGTGGACGGTTATCTGCTATTGACGGTCAGCCCCGGCCAGGTGTCGGTGCGGAAGGGCGAGGCGGGCAGGCCTTCCTTGTTGTACAGGTTGCACTCGGGGTTGTCGGCCCACGCGTAACGGGCCGCGACGGGCTTGGCGACCTTCGGGCAGGACAGCACGACGGAATCGCCGTCGATGACGGCCTTCGCCCAGATGAACTTCTTGTCCGCCCCCGCGAGGGCGAAGCCCTTAAGGTCGCCGCCGCCCTTGGCGACGAGCCCGCCGCCGACGCAGTCGAACGTCAGGCGAACCTTGCTGCCCTCGACCTTGGTCGACTTGAGCACCGGGCCCGAGTGGACGATGTCCTCGCCGTAGGCGACCTTCCTGGCCGACAACGCCAGGCGCTTACCGACGTCCTGCTTGTTCTTCGGGTGGATGTCCTTCGCCTCGCCGATGTCGATGATGACCGCCTGCCCCGTCTTCGGGAGCTTGAGCGTCATGGACTGCGCTTCGCGCAGCTCCGCCCAGGCGCTCTCGGCGGGTTCGTCCAGGCGGGCCTTGAAGTTCGCGAGCTGCACCCAGAAGAACGGGAAGTCGCCTTGGCCCCAGCTTTCGCGCCAGTCTTCGATCATCCCGGGGAAGATGCTGCGGTACTGGTAGGCTCGCCCGGCATTCGACTCGCCCTGGTACCAGATCGCGCCGCGAAACGCCAAGGGCACGAGCGGGGCGATCATGCCGTTGTACAGGTTGCCCGGGCGGTGGTGATGTATTCGTGGGTCCCCCGGACTGCGCGGCCGGCGGGGGGGGCGTTTCTTCGCAGCCTTCGCCTTGGCGGCGGCGGCCTTCCACTTCGTCATCTGGGCTTCGTAGTTCGCCTTCGCCTTCTCGGGGTCGTAGTTCTTCGCCTGGTTGTCCCATCGCTCCAGCAGGGGTTTGGCGTCGGGCAGCGTCTGCAGTTTCGAGGGACGCGTCCAGGTTTCCGACGGCGTGCCGCCCCAGGATGTGTTGATCAAGCCCACGGGCACGCCGCGAGCCTTGTGGATCGCCCGCCCGAAGTAATACCCGACGGCCGAGAAACCCGCGACCGTTTCCGGGCTGCACTCGACCCACGCCCCTTTGCAGTCGTCCTGCGGCGTGACGGCCGGGACGCGCGGGACGGTGAACAGGCGGATCTTCGGGTACGTCGCCGCCGCGATCTCCTGGTCGGGATTCATCGACGCCTTGACCGACCACTGCATGTTCGACTGTCCGGAGCAGACCCACACCTCGCCCGCGAGGATGTTCTTGATCGTGACCGTCTCGGCGCCCGCGACGGTCATCGTGTGCAGCCCGCCGGCCTTGATCGCGTTGAGCTTGACCGACCACTTTCCCTTCGCGTCGGCGACGGCGGTCTTGCTCTGCCCGCCGAGTTTCACGGTGACGGCCCCGCCGGGATCGGCCCAACCCCAGATCGGCAGGGCCGTGTCCGCCTGCAGAACCATGTTGTCGCTGATGACGGCCGGAAGCTTGATGTTCGTCGCCGGCGCGGCAGCCTGACAGCCGACGGCCGCGACGAAACAGAACGACAGGATCAGAAGGGCGTGAATCCACTTGCGCATGTGCTGCTCCTTTCAATGAGGATGCTCTCTCAGAATGCGAACCGCCCTTGTACCCCAGCCACCCCCCCCGGTCAAGGTCGAGCCATACGGGGCTGGCGAACCGGTCGTCGGCTTGCAGCAGTGCTTGCCCACAGTGACGGCCTCCCGGAGATGGAGGCCTACCACATACGTGACGTCCAGAGAAGGCATCCGAGCGGGGCGGGCCGAACGGTACGCTGGGAATCCCCGCTGACGGCAACTCTGTGTTTCCTGTTTGTTGTTGACCGTTCCCGGCGGCGGGGGTAGGATGACGGTCGTCGGGCTGGGATGCATTTCAGGGGCTCTGCTGTCTTGGAGTTTGGCAATGGGACGGCGACATTTGCTGGTCTTGGGGCTCGTTTCGGTCGTGTTGCTGTGCGTCTGTGCTCCTGCCGCGGGTCAATCGTCGGCCAGGGCGCTTCACGATCGAATCAAGGCGCATCAGAAGGCCTACCTTGAGCACACCATCAACGGTCACTTCGAGCGGGCGTGGAAGGAAGCGGATAAGATGGTCGCCCTCGCACGCCAGGGCGCCCGGGCATACCCAACATGGACCTACTTTCAGAGGCGTCTCGGTTGGGGGTACCAGGAGCAATGCCGCTACGAAGACGCCATCGGTGCGTATCGGCGGGAGCTGCGGATACTCTCCGGCTTCCGGGAGGCCAAGTACCGCAGAGAGGAGGGGGAGGTCTACTTCGCGATCGGCCAATGTCAGGAGTACCTGAGTGACTACGCCGGAGCGGCTGCCAGTTATGGGGAGGTCTTGCGCCGCAAGCCGGGCGATGCCAGTGCCGTCGAAGGCCTGGCCCGCGCCAAGCGGCTTCGGGTCGAATGGCCGTCCGTTCTCCGGTGGCAGAAGGAGGCAAAGTTCCCGGATGGAAAGACGGTCAATGTCTACCTTGGTTCGCAGTGGGTCAGTTACTATGACGTCGCCTACCGGCTGGAAGCCAGGGACGGCATCCGGCGCCTGCGACCTCGCCCCATCTGCTGCGCCTATCGCGGTCCGGATGAGAAGCGGGAGACCACCCGAGTCCGACTGGCGAGGATCATCCGCGATGTCGAGCGTTTCTACCGCGACAACGGCATCCACCTGGAGGTGACGTACTACTTCGATAGTCCGGGGCCTCCCAACGTCGTGTGTAACCATGTCACCGTCTGGCACGACTTGCCAGGGCGCTGGACATTTGGCTACGATGGGAGTGGGTTTACGGGTCTGACTCTCGGCGATACGGCCAACTGGGCAGTTGTCAAGTTGAACGGGCACCCACTGCCACTGAGCAAAGCCGTCGGCGTCGTCGCCCACGAGATCGGACATCTGCTCGGCCTGAAGCACCCTGTGCCACGGGGAGTGCGCGGCGATCTCATGGACTCGAGTTACTCCGCCAAGACAAGACTGTTCCCCGACGCCCGCCGCTTCCTGCTGACCCCTCTGCTGGACCCGTCCAAGGGCCATGAGCTGCTGTATCGGGCATGTCGCACGTCCGGGGAGGAGCGGCTCGCCCTGCTGCGCCGGGCGGCGAAGGAAACCCCCAACGATGCGGTCATCCTGTTCCATCTGGCGCTCGCGTGCGAGGGCAACGAAGCCATCGGCCTGTGGGACCGATATCTCAAACTGAAGCCGGACCCGCTTGGCTGGTCCCGACGAGGGGACATCCTCCGCGAGATGGGCCGATATGATGAGGCCATCACCAGTCTCAAGAAAGTGGTCGCCATATCAGAACGGGGCCAGCATCTCGACGCAGTTCATGCGCTATACCTGTGCTACAAGGCAAAAGGAGAATCAGCCAAGGCCGACGAATTCCTCGGTATGTGGGCAGCGGAAATACTGCCTAAGACAACCCCGTCATCCCCGGGCGCTTACGTGGCCCGTGCCAGACTCTGGGAAGGAATTCGCGGTCCCGGAGGGATTCGGAAGGAGCTGCAGGACCTGCGAGCCGCGTTGGAATTGGACCCCGAGCACACGGAAGCTTTCGAAATGCTCGTGAAGGTCACCGAAGACCCCGCAGAGCCCTACGCCTGGCGGGGCGAGTGTTTCCTGAACCGGGGCAGGTATCGCCAAGCGATCGCCGATCTGACCAAGGCAATCCAACTCAAGAGCGACGACGAGGCGCTCTATGGCCTTCGCGGCAAGGCCCGCGAGACGGCAGGGCAGTTGGCCGAGGCGGCCGCCGACTACACCATGTGGCTGAAGCTGCGAAGGAAGCAGGTCCTGCGCGCAGAACAGCTGGTGCCGCTGTACCTGGCGCGGGCGCGGGTCTGGCGCAAGAAGGGCGACCTGGACAAGGCGTTGGCGGACTACGAGAGGGGGCTGATACTGGGGCTGAACTACGGCCCGAACACCAGGGCGCTGGCGCACTGCGGGCGGGGGATCTGCCGGGTGCGGATGGGGCGCCTCGACGAGGCGGTCGAGGATCTCGAGCGGGCGGTGCAGCTCGACCCGGACTGCCTCGAGGCGCAGGTCGGGCTGGCGGATGTATGCATCAAGCAGGGCCGGCCGGAGAAGGCCCGCGAGACGCTTCGCCTCGCAATCGAGTACCTCCCGGATTACCGGGAGGCGTTCGAGAAACTGCTGACGCTGACGCCCAAGAAGCACGAGGCCTACCTGCACCGGGGGCTGGTTCGCTGCGGGGTGATGAAGCCCGGCGGCATCCGCCTGCCCGCCTACCGGATGCAGGGGGACCTGCAGGAAGGCGTGCGGGATTTCACGCAGGCTATTGAACTGGAACCGACGTTTGTCGAGGCCTACCGCTGGCGTGCGGCGGCCCGTGACAAGCTGGATCTGAAAGACAAGGCTGCCGCCGACCGGGCGAAGATCAAGGAGTTGGAGGAATCACCATGATGAGACGAGATGATCGATCTGGGTCGCAGGGGTGGCGTTTGGCGGCGTTCGCCGGCTTCCTGCTGGTCCTGTCTGCGGCGCAGAGTGCGGCCGGGCGGACAGCGGCAGACGCCATCCGAGCGATCCATGACCAACTGAAATCCGCTGATAGCAGAACTAGAGCCGCAGCGGCAAGAGCATTGGCAAACTTGGCAGCAACGCAAGGACAATGGCGTCAGGCCGCCGATTACTTCGGCATGGCGATCAAGGAGAAACCCTATATCGTGGACTATGTGGCCCGAGCCCATGCGTTCTACGGCGCTGGGCAGCATCTCAAGGCGCTGGCCGCCTTCAGGCACGCACTCGAGCAGACCCACGCGAAAGACCGCGGTGTCGTGCACCGGCCGTTGGCTCTCTTCTGGGCCGAGAAGGGACAGTGGCAGCGCGCTCTGGCGGAGCACGAGAAGGCGGTCAAGTCTTACAAGGACGCCGGGAAGGGCGGTTACTGGCTTATCCCTCGGCTTCGCTGCCTGGCGGCCCTGGACAAAGACGATGACGAGGTGCGGGCATGGTTGGGCGCAAGTGAAAAGCGCCTCCCGGGACACTTGTGGCCCGCATGGAGCCCGCTGACGCAGAACAACATCGCGGCCACCGGTGAAGCGATGGGGGACGTCCTCCTGTCCCGGGGTGATGGAGATGACGCGATGCATTACTATGCGCTTGGGATCGAGCTTGGCCCCCTCTACCGCAAGCCCTACGCGTTTTTTGATAGCACTCTCGCCCGGAGCATGGGCTGGCTCTCAACGGTTGATTTGGGTTCCATCCGCCGGCGTCACTATGTATCGGCATCTCTCTTCCTGAAGCGCGCGCTGCTGCTGGCGAAGGCGGGCGAGGCGGACAAGGCGGTGGATGATCTGTGTGAGGCGATGTCGAGGGATCTGGACATGCTCCCGGCGGGTGTTGCGCCGCCGACGAAAGAGCAGTGGACCCGGGCGGCGGAGATCCTCACTGCGGCGATCGCCAGGCAGCCCGACCTCTCGGAACTGACGGAGAAGACCTGGCAGACGCCGCACAAGCTGTACGTGGCGCGGGCGAAGCTTCACCAGCACCTGGGGCGGACCGACAAGGCGGCGGCGGACTGGTCGCGGGCGATCGAGATCAATCCCGAGGATGCGTCGGCGTATGTCACCCGGGGAATGATCCGCCAGCGGGAGGGGGACATCGGCAAGGCGCTGGGCGACTACAAGACGGCGGAGAAGCTGACGCCGGATGACAAGGCCCTGAAGCTTCGGGTCGCGTGGCTGCTCGTCTCGCAGCCGGACCATTTCGACGCCAAGCACGCCCTGCGGATGGTCGAGAGCGCGAAGAGGTCCAGCGAGGAGCGGGGACACGGCCTGCTGGGCGAGGACGTCGTACGCCGCCTGGTCTGGGGGTGCGCCTTCGCGGAAGTGCCGGGGGAGACGCGTGGCCGCAGCAACGCCTTCCTCGCTACCCGACAACTGATGGTCATCGTGGTCGAGTCGAAGGGGCCGACGTTTGTGGACTTCGTGGACCCCAGGAAGGTGCGCAGGATCCCGAAGTGCTGGCGCGTGGAGGCCGACGCCGCCAAGCCCTACCGGGCGCTGGAGGAGTCGTTCAAGAAGGGGCGCACGTATCTCCAGCATATCAAGGATCACCCCCCGGCCGACGGAGAGCCGGACCTGTACGCGCGCACGCGGGCGCTGTCGATCCGTCTGCTGGCGGACCTGTGGCGGACCGAGGGCGACTACCGCCGCGCGATCGTCCTGTACGACCGGGCGCTGAAGCTGAATCCGAAGTGCGCCGATTCCCTCCACGGGCGCGGGCTCTGCCTGGCGGGGCTGGAGCGGTGGGGGGAAGCCATAGACCTGCACCGGCGGGCGCTGGGCGCCGAGACGAACCCCGTCAGGCGGGAACTGTACACCGCGGCCATCGGGATGTTCGAGAAACGCCAGCCTTTCGAGTACCCGCCCGAGTCCAAACAGACCATTGCGGCGCCGCCGAAGCGGGACGAGCGGACGTTGAGGATGTATGCGGCGTACATTCGCCGGGCATTGGGTCGTGCGGAGCAGCGCGACGGGAAGAACCAGAAAGAGGTCCTCCAAGAGATGATCGGGGATCTGGAGCGAGCCATCGCGCTCTGTCCGGAAAAGCCGGAGGCCTACTTCCTGCGGGGCGAGGTGCGGTCAATTCAGGGCGACCAGGCCGCCGCGCTGGCCGACTGCAACCGTACCATCGAGCGCAAGCCGACAGGCGTTCTTGCTTTCCAGGTGTACTTCAGGCGTGGGAAGGCGCTGCGGAGGGCGGGCAAGACGGACGAAGCCCTGGCGGACCTGAGCCGGGCGATCGAACTGAAGGCGAACGATGCGGAGGCCTACCACGAACGAGCGCATGCCTGGGAGGCCAAGGGAGACGAGGACCAGGAGTTGGCGGACAACCAGAAGGCCCTCGAGCTGGGTTCGGCCAGCGCCTGTGTGCGCAACAGCCTGGCTTGGGCGTACGTGTCCAGGAAGGAGCACCGGAACCCCAAAGAGGCCCTGAAGCTGGCGACCGAGGCCGTCTCTCTCACCAAACGGAAGAACGCAGGCTACCTGGACACGCTGTCGTGTGCGTATGCGGAGAACGGCGATTTCGCGAAGGCCATCGAGACGGAGCAGGAAGCCCTGAAGCTGATCAAGGAGGAGGAAGACAAGCAGGACTACCGGGAGATGATCGAAGCCTTCAAGAAGAAGATGACGTACATCCAGTATCAGGAAGCGAAGAAGCAGAAGTAGGCCGTCGTGGGGTGTCGCAGGAATCTCGCGTCGGTCGGGAAGTGCAAGTAGCAGGGGACTATCTGCGTCCGGCGGCCCAGCGTTGGGTGTCGCGGAGAAAGGCTTCGACGGTGGGGCGGTCGTGGGTGCCGCCGACGGTGAACCAGGCGCCTTCGGGACGGATGTGGTTCATGACAGCGTGTGCGTCGGCGAGGTCTTCGGCCTGGATCTGCACCGACTTGCCGGCGGCCTGGATTCGATGATATACATCGATCCACGCCGCGGCCGGTCCGTTGCCGGCGCCGAAGACCCACTGCACCGCGTCCAATTTTTCCAGCGCGAGCAGGGCGTCGAGGTGCTTCAGCGCCCCGGGCCCGTCGAGGTGGAAGATGTTGCGCTCGAGGTAGCGCATCTCTTCGACGAGGCCCGGCAGGATCGCCCGCTGGAACATCTCGGGGGAGATCATGCAGATGAAATCGCAGTTCGTCGCGTAGCTCGGTCCGGCGTGCAGCGTCGGCAGCCAGGTCGTGCAGGGGTGGCCCGCGGCGGAGATGCGGGACCAGAGGTCGTCGTGGATGCGCGGGTAGAACGTCGTGACATGGTCGCACGCCGCTCGGACGGCGGGGAGATCGTCGGCGAGGTCGAGGCACAGGTTCTGCGGGTCGCGCAGGGCGGCCAGGAGGTCGCCGTTCGTGTGCAGGTCGGTCAGGCCGGTGATCCACTTGCCCCGCCCGCGTTCGATGGATAGTTCGGTCGCGTCGAGAATCGCCCGCCAGTACTCGTTCTCGAAGTCGGGTCGGATATCGACGATCTCCCTGCAACTGCCCGCAGCCGGAATCGACCAACTGCTCTGCTCGCTGAACTTCAACTCGCAGCCGAACAGGGCCGCGCATACTTCCGGCCCCAGGTTCGGCCAGAATGCCGGGAATGACTCGGCCAGAAAGACCGCCCCGTCGAGCGAGGCCTCGAAGCAGTCCAGCCTGTACTCCATGTCCAGCCAGCGTTCGCGGAGCGTACCGTACTGCTTCGTCGGAGTCTGCGACGGGAGACGATCGCGCTCGACGTGAAGAGTCACGGGCGGCCGGCCGACGATCTCACCGTCCCACCACGCCTCGAAGCGCTGCAGGGCGTCTGCGAAGTCCGGCTTGGTGTGTAGGTCCATTACGGATCACCTTGTCCGCAAGACGGGGACAGGCACCTTCGCTACGCTACGGAGCCCGTCCCCGTTCTGCTTCATGTCGGGCGGCAGCGTAGGGGCGGCGTTGCAGGATGTCAATGGTCCCGCTACACTCTCGTGACCCTCCGCCGGGGCGCACGTCACGGCGGCGCGGAGTATGGGAGAGCATCGTGACTGAAACGCAGACGAAGATGAGCGCGTGGGACCGGCTGTGGCAGGTGAACTGGTGCCTGTGGCTGATCGCCCCGGGGGCGCTGGCCTTCCTGACGGTGGGCTACACGTACGGCTGGGACAGGATCGACGGGAAGTTCGACTCGATCGGGCCGTACCTCGCGGGATTCGCGCTGGCGTTCTACGCTCTGCGTATCGCGGTGACCCGCAATCCGCTGTACATCATCGTTGGCGTGCTGGCCGCGGCGCTGCTGTGCCGCGAGATCCACTTCGACTTCACGGACCATCTGGTCACCGTCCTGGCGCCGGCGGCGCTCGTCTGGGCGGTGATCTGGCGCAAGCGCCTGGCCGAGCCCCTGCGGGACTGGCGCCACACGTCGTGGCTGATTGCGGCGTTCTGGTCGTACGTCTTCTCGCAGTTCATCACGCAGCGCGTCTTCAAGCACATCCGGGTCATTCCCCGCGAGGACGTCATCCACTCGCTGCTGGAGGAGTCCGTCGAGACGGTCGCCCACTGCGTGTTCATCATGGCGGCGCTCGTGGGGAATTGGCGGCGGTACGGCAAGGGCGCCGCACGGATCCCCGAAGCCCCGGAGGCCCCCGATGCCGTTGACGAGACTGCAAGCTAACCCGCTGCTGACCCCCGCCGACGTCCAGCCCACGCGGGACGATCTGGAGGTGCTCTGCACGCTGAACCCCGCGGCCGTGCGGATCGGCGGGGAGATCCTGCTGCTCGTCCGCGTCGGCGAGAAGGCCCGCCCCGAGCCCGGCAGCGTCGCCTACGTCCACTTCGACGCCGAGGCGGGCGCCACGCGCATCTCCCGGATCGCGGAAAGCCATCCCGAACTGACGGTTCGCGACAACCGTGGGTACTTCCTCGGCGAGCGCATGCTGCTGACGAGCATGTCGCATCTCCGCATCGCCCGCAGCACGGACGGCGAGCACTTCACGTTCGACGAGAGCCCGGCGATCTACCCGTCGACGCCCTACGAGGCGTTCGGCTGCGAGGACGCCCGGATCACGCCGATCGACGGACGATACTGCATCACCTACACAGCCGTCTCCGACCGCGGCGTGACGGTCGCGCTGGCCACGACGGAAGACTTCGTGACCTTCGAGAAGCACGGGGTGATCTTCCCGCCGTATCAGAAGGACGTGGCGATGTTCCCGGAGAAGATCGACGGAAAGTACGTCTGCCGGCACCGGCCGTACAAGAGCAAGTTCAACCCCGCGTCGATCTGGACGGCCTACTCGCCGGATCTGGTCAGTTGGGGACGTCACGAGATGACGCTGGCGCCGGCGCCCGGGACGTGGGAGGGCGAGCGCGTCGGATGCGGGGCGCCGCCGATTCGCACGGACGAAGGCTGGCTGGAGATTTACCACGCCGCGGACACCGACGGACGGTACCATCTGGGGGCGATGCTCAGCGACCTCGAACGCCCCGAGCGCCTGATCAGCCGGTCGAGCAGGCCGATCTTCGAGCCCGAGGCCGACTACGAAGTGCAGGGCATCTACGGCAATTGCGTGTTCTCCAACGGGCTTCTCGTCGACGCCGACGGGACGATGACCGTGTATTACGGGGCGGCCGACCGGATCTGCGCCGCGGCCGTCACGACCGTGACGGAGATGATCGCCGCGGCCCGGGCGTAACGGCGCCGCGACAGACAGGGAACCCATGGGTCGGATCCGAATCTGCCAACTGATTACCGAACTTGCCCCGGCCGGGGCGGAACGATGCGTCTACGAGATCGTCCGCCGGATCGACCGGGACCGGTTCGACGTGCAGGTCGCCGCCCTGCGCGGCGGGCCCATGGTGGAGTGGTTCCGGGACCTCGACGTGCCCGTCAGCGTCATCGACGTGCGGAGCAAGACGGACGTCCTGCGCCTGGGGCGCCTGGTGCGGCTGTTGCGGGACGAGCGGATTGACCTGCTGCACACGCACCTGTTCCACGCCGACATGGCCGGGCGGGTGGCGGGCTACCTCGCGGGGGTCAAGCACCTCGTGCACACCGTCCACGTTGCGGAAGGGCGGGTGCGCCCGTGGCAGTTCGCGTTCGCCCGCCTGTTCAGCGACCTGTGCGACCGCATCGTATGCGTGTCCGATTCCGTCGAAGTATTCCACTCGAAGCGCAGCGGCATGCCCGCCAGCCGGTACCGGGTGATCCCCAACGGCATCGAGGCCGGCGCGTACGTTCGCAACGATCGCCTGCGGCAGCGCCTGCGCCGACGATGGGGCATCGGCGACGACGAGATGCTGCTGACCTTCGTCGGTCGCCTGGATCGGCAGAAAGGCATCGACACGCTGCTGGGCGCGCTCAGCCACCTCGCGGCGCGGCGGGAGGGCAAGAAGATCGTGATGGCCGGCGACGGACCGATGCGCGACATGGTCACCAACTGGGTCGAGCACGGCGAGGGCGGACGCCTGTGCCGGATGCTGGGGTTCGTCAAGAACGTCCAGGCCGTCCTGAGTGCCGCCGACGTGCTCGTGCTGCCCAGCCGCTGGGAAGGGTTCGGGCTCGTCGCGTCGGAGGCGATGGCGGCGGGACTGCCCGTAGTCGGCACGCACGTTGCGGGACTGCGCGACGTCGTCGTGCCCGGGCGGACCGGGCTTCTCGTGGAACCCGAAGACGCCGTCGCTCTCGTCGACGCGATCGAGACGCTCGCACAGGACCGCAGGCTTCGGGAGCGGATGGGCGCCGAGGGCAAACGCCGGGCCCTGGGGCTGTTCGACATCAACGCCAACGTCGCCACGCACGAGGCGCTCTACGAGGAAATCGTCACGCGCTCCTGACGGGCGATTCATCTCGGATTGCGGATTGGGGGCGCGGATGCATCTTCCCCATGTCCAACGACAGGTGCATGCGGGGCGTCCCCAGAGATTCCCCACCGACACACGCATGCCGTCGTTCAATCCGCCATCCGAAATCCACAATCCGAAATGGGTTATTCGTCTAACGCAAATCAACTCGCCCTGCCGATAGTACGACTACGCGCCATTGGCGGGATTGCCGTGATGGATAAGCTATTTGACAAGTCGGTCTCAGCGAAAAAACATGGACCTGCTTCCATCGGCGCGAACCACAACATCTAGATACTGCGGGCGGAACGAAGCCCCATAGGTTGGGTGTTCGGGAACGCCGAAAGCCTGCTGCATCAAGTTCTTACGGGTTTTGCCTATTTTTTTGTTGCGGCTTTCCCTGTTTGTGGTGTATTTTCCCTAGCAATCCCAAGTCGTGGAATCAAGGAACACAAAGTGGCATTCTTCTTCGGAGAGCACGAGCAGACGATTGATGGCAAGCATCGCATCGCCATCAGTGCGCAGCTTCGTCGCGAGATCAAGCCCGAAGAAGACGGCAAGGACTTCATCCTGATCGTCGGGCCGGACCGCCACTTGTGGTTGTACCCGGACAAGTATTATCGCCAGTTGCTCGGGACGCTGAAGCGGTCTCCGTTCCCCAGTCGGGAACAGCGGAAGTTCGCGTTGCTGTTCGGCATGGCTCGCGTGGTGAAGATCGACAAGCAGGGGAGGCTGGTCCTGCCCGAGAAGTCGATGCAGCGTGCGATCATCTCGGACTCGGTCATGCTCGTCGGCAACGTCGATCACATCGAGATCTGGCCACGGGACGATTGGGAGAAGCACGTCGAAGAGGAGTTCGACGACTATCCCAAGGTCTTCGAGACCGAGGCCCGGGATTCGCAGGAGAATCCAAGGCCGTCCAGTTGACAATCGAATCATGCCGGTCGGGCGCACGAGGCGCCGGCCGGAGTGTCACAATGTGTAAGACCCGGTGCGGAAGGAGTCGATCATGCTCATCCCCCAGACAGCCCAGTGCGACCAGGACGGAGGGCAGGGAAGCCCCCGCTTGAGCCTCGCCGAACTGCGGCGTCACTTGTCCAGGCCGACATCATTAGGTGCCGGTCACCGGCAGCGCCTGCTGGAGTTTGTTCAGAAGTTGGCGCGCGTTCGGGCTCTGGGGGATGAGTATGCCCGGGTCGATCTGTCCGAGCATGCAGCAGCGGCCATGATGCAGAACGCGACAGCGTAAAGCGGCCCGGCAGGGATGGAGCCCGCAGGGAGCCACAGTTCGGTACTGACAACGGAAGTCATTACGATGTTGGCTCCCGCCGGGCGACGCACGCTGCTGGATTGCACCGTGGGGCTCGGGGGGCACGCAGAAGCACTTCTGGACGCCGCCGATGACGAGACTACGCTGCTCGGCGTCGACGTCGACGAAACCAACCTCCAACGCGCCCGCAAGCGACTGGAGCGGTTCGGGCAGCGGGTGCGGCTCTTCCAGGCGAACTTCTCCGAGGCGGACGAGGTGCTCGCCCAGGCGGATCAGCCCGCGGTCGACCTGATTCTGGCCGACCTCGGCATCGCCAGCAGCCAGCTCGACGACCCGCAGCGCGGACTGAGCTTCCGCACGGACGGGCCCCTGGACATGCGGCTGGATCCGCGACGGACGCGAACGGCTGCGGATCTCGTCAACACACTCGGCGAGCGGGAACTTGCGGACCTGATCTACGAGTTCGGCGAGGAACGGTACAGCCGCCGCATCGCCCGTGCGGTCGTCGCCGCCCGCAACGGCGGTCGAATCGAGCGGACGGCGGAACTGGCGGAGATCGTTTCGAACGCGATGCCTGCCGCAGCGAAGCGAACGCGGCGCGGGGTGCATCCCGCGACGCGGACGTTCCAGTCCCTGCGGATTGTCGTCAACGACGAGATGGGATCCCTGGACCGGTTGCTCGAGAAGCTGCCCGACCTGCTCGCCCCCGGCGGACGGGCGGGAATCATCAGTTTTCATTCGCTGGAAGACCGACGCGTGAAGCGGGCCTTCGCCGCCTGGGCGGAAACCGGGCGAGCGAAGAAGCTGACGCGCAAGCCCGTCACGCCCGCGGAAGACGAGATCGCAGCGAACCCGCGAAGCCGTTCCGCGAAGCTTCGCGGGATCGAACGAATCGAATAGGACCGTGCGGGACCGACCCCGCCAGACGACGGAGCGGCTGGACCCTTTGGACGGAGCCATATCATGACACGACAGACACGCATCGGACTTCTGGTTGCTTTGGCATTCATCATCATGTTCGGGTTGGTGCTGGGGGAGTTGAGCGAGACGGCGACCCCCACGCCCGCGCCGACGGCCATGCAAGACGCCTCCACGTACGCCCACACCGCAGCGGTGGAGACCATCCCGGTCGAGACGATCGAAGAGAGCGTCTCGCGGGAGATGGAATGGCCGGCGGGGCCCGAGGTGGTGGGCGTGATCGACGTCGACCGCACGACGCTGGCGGCGCGAACACCCGTGCGCGATCCCGTGCCCCCTGCGCCGCCCCACGCCCCGACCGCACCTGCAGCTCCGCCCGCGGCGCCGACGCGTCGTGCGGAGACTTCGCAGGTCGTTCCCCCGTCGACGGTTCATGCCGCAGCTGGTCCGCCGGCTCGACCGGCGGCGGCGAGAGCGACAACACCATCGCCCCCGCCCCCGGCAGCGCCGCGCACGCACACGGTCCAGCCGGGCGACAACCTGACTCGCATCGCCCGGAAGTACTACGGCGCCGAGCATGAGATGAAGTACAAGCGCATCTACCAGGCGAACCGCGACAAGCTCCCCGACGAGTCCACGCTGCACGTGGGGATGGTGCTGGTGATCCCGCCGATGAATGCGGTGGCGTCCATCCCCGCACCGGCGCCCGACCCGCGACGGGCTATGCTGGCTCCGCGGGGGCGAATCGCTTCCGCACCGGAGCGCGCCCCCTTGGCGCCGCGCGGTCGCATCACCACGCCGCTGCCTCGGGACGAGATGACGCTGGAGGAACTGGACGCGCACTTCAAGAAGCCCACGACCGGGCGCGTCGCGTCCGGGCGCGTCTACGTCGTCCGCCGAGGCGACAGCCTGACGACCATCGCCCGCAAAGTCCTCAACGACGGCAGCCGGGCGAGTGTGCTGAAGCTCTACGACGCCAACCGGGACAAGCTGAAAAGCCCGGACCACCTGCCTGTGGGTGTGACGCTGCGGATTCCCATCTGACCGACAAGGAGTGTGTGCAGTGCGACTGGTGCCCGTCATCGGTGTGCTGGTGGTCGCGATGACCGCCATTGCGGTCGGCCTGATCGACCTGCGGGGGGAGGAACGTACGGCCAGGCACGAGGCGCAGCGACTCCAACTCCGGCAGGTGGAGTTGCGGAGGAAACTCTGGGACCAGCAGCTCGAGTTGGGCGAACTGACCGCCCCCGGGCGCGTGCGGGAGCAGGTCAAGGGCGTCTCGCTGGATCTTGTGGAGAAGAACGAACCGATCGGGCCCTTCCCGCTGTCGGAGGGGCGAACGCTCGTGCGGCCCCGATAGCTCCTCGCGTCGCGGCGGGGTGAATGAGAGAAGTGATGGGAACGTGGCGCTACAACATGGTCTTCGGGGCGCTGGTGCTGGCCGTGATGGGTCTGGGCGTCCGCCTGGCGCTGCTGGTCCGGGGTGGACAGGGCAAGGCCGAACTGCTCGCCGAACGTCAGCAGCGCATGGTCACGCCGCTGCCCGGGCGGCCGGGCTGCATCTTCGCACGGACGCAGAAGCGCCTGGAGTTGATGGCCGCCAGCAAGCAGGTGCCCAGTTGCTTCGCGGACCCGTTCCTGCTGGAGAACCGGGAGATCGCGGAGACCGCCTTTGCCGTGGCCGACGTGCTGGGGCTCGACCCCATCGAGACGCAGGAACGCCTGCTGCTGCGGCGGCGCAAGCGGTTTGTGTGGGTCAAGCGGGGGATCAGTAAGGAAGAGACTGCCGCGCTGCGCGAGTTGAAGCTGCCCGCGATCGGCATCACGCACGAGTGGCGCCGCGAATACCCCAACGGCGAGTTGGCCGGGACGGTGGTGGGGTTCCGTCTGCGTGACGGCTTGCCCGGCGGGGGCTTGGAACTGACCGAAAACAGCCACCTCGCCGCAGTCGACGGGCGGCGCGTGATGTTGGCCGACGCGTATCGGCGTCCGATCTCGCCCCTGCCGGACAAGAGCATTCCGCCCCGCGACGGCGGGCACGTGTTCCTGACGCTCGACGCGGCGATTCAGGGCTATCTCCAGGAGGCCGTCACCCGCTCCGTCAGCGAGTTCGGCGCCAAGTGGGGCACGGGCGTCGTCATGGACCCGTCCACGGGCGAGGTGCTGGCCATGACGTCCTGCCCGACCTTCGCGCCGGAGAAGTTCAACGAGGTCTCCGCGGATATGCGGATCAACCGGGCGATCAACATGCCCTTCGAGCCGGGCAGCGTGATGAAGCCGATCTTCGCCGCCGCCGCGGTTCAGGAAGGCGTCGTCACCTACAACACGAAGATCTTCTGCGAGAACGGCACCTATTACGCCCCGCGCGGGGGGCGGATCACCGATCACGGGCATCACTACGGTTGGCTGACGTTGACAGACGTCGTCGTCAAGTCGAGCAACATCGGGATGGCCAAGATCGGCGCGAAGCTGGGCAACGCGAAACTCTACCGGGTCGCCGAGCGTTTCGGGTTGGGCGCCAAGACGAGCATCGACCTTCCGGGCGAGAGCGCGGGGATCCTCCGCGACTTGCGGAAGTGGGACACCTACAGCACGCCGCGCGTGCCGTTCGGGCAGGAGATGGCTGCGACGGCGCTGCAGGTGGTAGCGGCGTTCTGTCCACTGGCGAATGGGGGGGTGTTGATGCAGCCGCGGATTGTGGCCCGTCGCACGGACGCAGCCGGCAAGGTGATCTGGCGCAGTCAGCCGGAGGCGATTCGGCGCGTGCTGTCGCCGGACGTGGCGGCCCAGTCGCTGGCGGCGCTGCGGGAGGTGGTGGTGCGAGGCACGGGCAAGAAATGTCAACTGCAGCGGTGGACCGCCTTCGGCAAGACGGGCACCGCACAGATCCCCGGTCCCGGCGGATACGTGGACGGGGCGTATACCGGAAGTTTCGTCGGCGGCGCGCCGATGTCGAAGCCGCGCCTGATCTGCATGATTGCGATCTACTGGCCCGACCGGGCGAAGGGCTACTACGGCAGCAAGGTCGCCGCCCCGTTCGTCAAGGAGGTCCTGCAGCGCAGCCTGGCGTACCTGGACGTTTCGCCGGATCACCCGGACTGGCTGGCGGCGCACGGCAGGGCGGACGGCCTGACGATGACGAACGTTCGCGGCCCCCGTCGGTAACGGGCCGTGAGAATGAGTTTCCCAGCGTTGGCCCGGGCTCTCATCGCACTCGGTGTGCGACGATCCCGGGCGGCGAATGTTCCCCGCAGATTCTGCGGTGAGGCCATATAGCATGAGGTTTTCGCAACTGCTCGTCTCGTCGGGCCTGGAGGTGGCGACGCTCCGCGGCGACGCGGAAGTCGCCGCCGTCACCGACGATTCCCGCCGCTGCGGACCGGGCTGCTGCTTCGTAGCGGTCCGGGGCACGAGCCTGGATGGGCACGCCTTCATCCCCGCGGCCCTGCAGGCTGGATGCTCCGCGGTCGTCTGCGAAGACCCCGCCGCCGTGCCCGACGACGTCCCCTGCGGGATCGTCTCCGACGGTCGTGACGCCGTGGGGCGCCTCGCCCAGGCTGTGCGAGGCTGGCCCGCCCGGACGTTCGTCAACATTGGCATCACCGGGACGAACGGCAAGAGCACAGTCGCCTGTTTGCTTCGCGAGGTGCTGACCGCCGCGGGGCACCGCCCCGGCGTGCTGGGCACGATCTCCTACGACATCGGCGAGCGGTCCCTGCCGGCGGGAACGACCACCCCCGACCCCGTCGCCTTGGCGGATATGACCGCCGAGATGGTCGCCGCCGGACTGACACACCTGGTGATGGAAGTCTCCTCCCACGCGCTGGACCAGCGCCGCACCGCGGGCGTGGAGTTCGGCGTGGGCATCTTCACCAACCTGTCGGGCGATCACCTCGACTACCACGAGACGATGGACAAGTACCTCGCAGCCAAGCGGAAGCTCTTCGAGTCGCTGGCGGCGGGGAGTGTCGCTGTGCTGAACCGGGACGAACCGTCCGCCGACGAGATGGCCCGCGCGACGCAGGCGGACGTGGTGTGGTACGGCCTGAGCCCGGCCGCCGAACTGTACGCCCGGATCGCGCGGATCGACGCCTCCGGGACGCGCTTCACGTTGATCCAGGGGGACAGGGAGACGCCCGTGACCACGCCGCTGATCGGGCGGCACAATGTCTACAACTGTCTGGCCGCGGTGGGAGCGTGCGACGCGCTGGGCATCGATCACGCCACGGCGGCGGCCGCTCTGGGGCAGGTCCGGCGGATTCCGGGGCGCCTGGAGCGGGTGAACGTCGAGGCGCCTTACACCGTGTTCGTCGACTACGCCCACACGGACGACGCGCTGGCCAATGTGCTGAGTTCACTTCGCCCGGTTACGCAGGGGCAGTTGATCGTCGTGTTCGGGTGCGGGGGCGACCGCGACCGGACCAAGCGTCCGCGGATGGCCCGCGTCGCTGAAAGCCAGGCCGATCGCGTGGTCGTGACCTCGGACAATCCCCGAACCGAAGTGCCCGAGGAGATCATCGGTGAGATCGTCACGGGTCTGTCCGAGCAGGGACGGGCGGCCGCGACGGTCGAGCCCGACCGGGCGACCGCGATCGAGGCGGCGATCGGGATGGCCCGCGAGGGCGACGTCGTGCTCATCGCGGGCAAGGGACACGAGAACTACCAGGTGATCGGAACCGAGAGAATCCACTTCGACGACACGGAAGTGGCGGCCGAGATCATGCAGCGGAGGGCCCGCGCGTGAAGGCCCTCTCGCTCGAAGAGATTCGGCGTCACGTGCACGGGCTGTGGCGGACGCCCGGGACGGACGCGATGGTCGAGGGCGTCAGCATCGACAGCCGAACGGCCAGAGAAGGGGACCTGTTCGTCGCGATTCAGGGAGATCGCTTCGACGGGCACGATTTCCTTCCGCAGGCTGGCGCGGCTGGCTGCATGGCCGCCGTCGTCTCGCGCGATGCCGACCTGCCCGACGATGCCGAATCCCTGTTTCCCTCCGGCGTTATCGGCGTGAATGACACGACGACGGCGTTGGGGGAGTTGGCCTCCTACTATCGCGACCAGGTGTCGGCGACGGCGATCGCGGTGACGGGATCGAACGGCAAGACCACGGTCAAGCAGATGCTCCACCACATTCTCTCCAGCCGCCTGACCGGCTCGTGCAGCCCGAAGAGTTTCAACAACAACATCGGCGTGCCGCTGACGCTGCTGGCCGTGGAGGCAGGGGACGACTACGTCGTCTGCGAGGTCGGCTCGAATGCACCGGGGGAGATCGCAACACTGGCGGCGATGATTCGCCCGCAGGTGGCCGTGATTACGTCGGTGGGGGCGACGCACCTGGAGAAACTCATCAGCGTCGACCACGTTGCGATCGAGAAGGCCTCGATCCTCGGCTCGCTCGCCGCTGACGGGCTGGCCGTCGTGTGGGCCGACAGCAGCGAACTGGCCCGCGCGATGGTGCCCTACGACCGGCGGACGGTCCGCTTCGGCGTCTCTGACGATGCTGAACTGCGTCTGACGGACTTCGAGACCGACGGGCGGACGCAGCGGTTCCAGGTCAACGGGCGGCTGTGGGTGGACCTGCCGCTGCCCGGGCGTCACAACGCGATGAACGCTCTGGCGGCGCTGGCCGCTGCGCAGCGGCTGGGCCTGGCCGAAGCCGACGCCGCCGCGGCGCTGGCGGACTTCCCCGGTACGCCCCAGCGCCTCGACCGCGTGGAAGGCACCTGCCTGACGCTGATCAACGACGCCTACAACGCGAACCCGGCCAGCTTGGCCGCCGCCGTCGACGTGCTCGTCCAGACGCCCGGCAAGCGGCGCGTGCTGATCGCGGGCGACATGGCCGAACTGGGCAAGGATGCCGAGAAGATTCACACGGATACGGGGCACCGGATCGCATCGGAGGCGGTCGATTTGCTCATCGGTGTCGGCAAACTGGGTCGATATATCGCGCAAGGCGCCGCTTCGGGCGGCGCCGCCGTTGAGGAGTTCACCAGCGTCACCGCCGCGATGCGCGGTGTGGGCAAGCTGCTGCGCCGCGGCGACGCCGTGCTCCTGAAAGGCTCGCGGGTCATGCGGATGGAGCGTCTGGTTGCGCCCATCTGCAAGGCATTCCCCGCCGCGGGCGGCAAGAAGAAAACCCCGTCGAAGGGACCGAAGCGTTGATCACCTGGTTCTATCAGGGCCTGATTCTGCGAATCGCCGCAGCGGCGGTGGTGAGTTTCCTCATCGTCGTGCTGCTGGCGCCGCGCATGATCCGCTTCCTCATCCGCAAGAAGGTCGGCGACCGCCCGGAGTTCGACCACGCCGACCTCAACGAGCTGACCCGCCACAAGTCCAACACGCCCACGATGGGCGGTTCCCTGATCGTCATCGCGATCTTCGTCTCCGTCGTCCTGTTCGCCAACATTCGCGACAACATGTATATCAAGATGGCCCTGTTCGCGCTGATCTGGCTGGGCGGGCTGGGGGCGGCCGACGACTGGATCAAGCTCCGCTACGCCGCCGGACAGGGCACGCGCGACGGGCTGAGAATGTGGGAGAAGATCCTCTTCCAGATCGGCCTGGCCGTGCTGCTGTCGGTCTACATGCGGTCGTACGGGCAATACAGCGAGCCCGCGCAGCACTTCTACTTCCCGTTCCGCGCCCCGCGGCTGGCCATCCCGTTGGCCATGCACATCACGATGACCGTCCTGACGATGGTCGGATCGTCCAACGCGGTGAACCTCCCCGACGGCATGGACGGACTGGCGGCGGGGTGCATGGTCATCGTCACCGGCGTGTTCCTGCTGATCGCCTGGATCGTCGGCGTCGGGGAGTGGGGGCTGATCTTCCGCATGCCCTTCGTGCCCGGCTCGGCGGAGATGACCGTCCTGTGCGCGGCCATGCTCGGGGCCTGCATGGGGTTCCTGTGGTACAACGCGCACCCGGCGCAGGTGTTCATGGGCGATACGGGTTCGCTGCCGCTGGGCGGGCTGATCGGGTACATCGCGGTCGTCACGCGTCAGGAACTGCTGCTGCTGATCGCGGGCGGCGTGTTCGTGATGGAGGCGAGCAGTGTGATCCTGCAGGTGGGCTACTACAAGTACACGAAACGCCGCACCGGCATGGAGGGCAAGCGCCTGTTCCGCTGTGCGCCGGTGCATCATCACTTCCACCTCGGCGGGTGGGCGGAAACCAAGGTCGTCGTGCGGTTCTGGGTGCTGGGCGTGATCTTCGCCGCCCTCGCGCTGGCGACGCTGAAGCTGCGGTAAGCCAGAGGGAGAGGAAGGCAAGGATGCCTGAGTTGACGGAGCGAACGGGCGGGCAGTACACCGGGGCGGGACGAGGACTGATCCTCACGACGCTGGCGCTGCTGGCGCTGGGCGTAGTCATGGTGCACAGCGCGGTGGCGACGGTGGGGCAGCGCGGTGCGTGGTACGCGCGGATGGATGTCCGCCACATGATGTTCGCCGCGGCGGCCGCGCTGGTCCTGCTGGTGGCGTGGCGAATCAACTACCGCGTGCTGTTCGGCGGGGGGCGACTGCCGATCGTGGCCGGCTGCGCGCTTGTCATCGCGCTCATCTGTCAGGCGCTCGTCTTCGTGCCCGGGGTGGGGCATGCGGTGGGGGGGCAGTACCGGTGGATCCGCATCGGCCCGGAGAAATACTCCATCGGGTTCCAGCCGTCGGAACTGGTCAAGCTGTCGCTGATCGTATTCCTGGCGGCCTGGCTGTCGCGGAAGACCATCGACGTGCGGAGCTTCAAGAAGACCTTCCTGCCGGCCGGGCTGCTGGTGGGCGCCTGCGTGGCGCTCGTCGTCAAGCAGGACTTCGGCACGGCCATGGTGATCGGCGTCGGCGCGGTCGTGACGATGCTGCTGGCCGGCGTGCCGTGGTACTACCTGGCGTCCCTGCTCCCGATCGGGGCGGGCGGGTTCTACCAGTTCGTCGTCCTCGATCCACGGCGGTGGGGACGCATCACTGCGTTGATGGATCCATGGTCGCTGTCGAACCCGGCTGCCTACCAGCCGCGTCAGTCGCTGCTGGCGATCCTGACGGGTGGATGGTTCGGCAAGGGCCCCGGGCGGGGCATGCTCAAGCTCGGTTTCCTCCCCGAGGACAGCACCGACTTCATCTTCTCCGTCTACTGCGAGGAGTGGGGCTTTGTCGGCGCGATGCTGCTGATGGGCCTGGTCATCGCGTGGATCCTGTTCGCTCGCAGGGCGGCTGTGCGGGCGAGCGACGGCTTCGGGAAGCTGCTGGCCGGGTCGATCGGCTTCGTGATCGCCCTGCAGGCGGTCCTGCATATCGCCGTCGACGTGGTCATTGCTCCGCCGACGGGCATGGGCATGCCCTTCGTCTCGGCGGGCGGAACGGCGCTGTTGATGCTCGCCGGCGCGACGGCGATGATCGTCTCCGTCGCCGCCCGAGGCACGCCTGCCGACGCGCTCGTCCGAACTCCCGTCCGCAGTCCCGCCCCCGTGCCGAAACCGGTATAGCAGTTAGAGCAGTCAGCGATCAGCAGTCAGCAACGACGGACGGCAACGGGCAACAGGGCGTCCCGTCTCCGGCGTCCTCCAAGCCCAGCCGCTGCGCCGGCTGGGACATCCTTGGACTCGCAGTAAACCCTCACCGTTCGCCGTAGCGGAAAGCTGACAGCTGACAGCTTCTTCTCTACTTCCCAATCGCACTGTCGATCGCCGTCTGCAAGTCCTTCCGCCCCTTGCCGTCCGCGCCGACCGTGATCAGCGCCAGGTTCTTTCCCGCCGTCCCATACACGGGGCGGGAGGAGAGGTAGTGGACCGTATCGTCGTCGACCCAACCCGGGTAGATCTTCACGGAGTTCATCGCCTCGCCCGCCGACGCCAGCGCATCGGCGGCGACGGTGGTGAAGCTCTTAAGGGCGGCGTCGCCC
>CAZEJA010000003.1:14780-24580 GCA_964512215.1 uncultured Planctomycetaceae bacterium | reverse complement strand
CGCGGGTCCGACTCGCCCGGTCGAGACCAGAACCTACGAGGCGAACTGGGCCTCGCTGGATGCACGTCCGATGCCGCCGTGGTTCGAGAAGGCGCGCTTCGGCGTGTTTGTCGTGTGGGGGCCGTACTGCGTGCCCGGCTGGGCGCCCAAGGGGCGGTACGCCGAGTGGTACGGCAACCACATGCGGCGCAAGGGCTCGCCGACGCAGGTGTACCACAACAAGACCTACGGGGCGGACTTCCCCTACGAGCAGTTCGGCCCGAAGATGACGGCGGAGAAATGGGACCCCGACGCGTGGGCGGACCTGTTCGCTCGCGCGGGGGCGAAGTACGTGGTCTTCACAGCCAACTACCACGACGGATACTGCCTCTGGCCGTCGAAGTACGCCAGGAAGGTGGGCGACAAGCGGTGGAACGCGATGGAGATCGGCCCGAGGCGGGACGTGCTGGGCGAGATGTTCTCCGCCGGGCGCAAGCGCGGGCTTGTCATGGGCATCTACTACTCGCTCTACGAGTGGTACGACCCGCTGTGGCTGACCGACCGCGACCGCTTCGTGGACGAGCACTTCCATCCGCAGTTCAAGGACGTCGTGACGAAGTACCGCCCCCGGATCATCTTTGCCGACGGCGAGTGGTCGATGGATTACAGGAAGTGGCGCAGCGAGCAGCTGCTGGCATGGCTGTTCAACGAGTCGCCCGTAAAGGACACGGTGGTCGTCAACGACCGCTGGGGGAAGGTCCGCGGCCAGCACGGGTCGTTCTACGAGAGCGAGTACGGCGGCGGGAACATGTCGCCGAAGCATCCGTGGCAGGAAGACCGCGGCATGGGCAAGAGCTACGGGTACAACCGCAACGAAGGTCCCGAGGACTACGACAGCGTTGCCTCGATGCTCCGCATGATGACGCGTTGTGTGGGCGGCGGGGGGAACTACCTGCTGTGTGTGGGTCCCAAGGCGGATGGCACGATTCCGGAGATCATGCAGCAGCGACTGCTGGGGATCGGCAAGTGGCTGGCGGTCAACGGCGAGTCCATCTACGGCGCCGGCGCCAGCCCGTTCTGGCCGCGGAAGTTCGCGTGGGGCATGTGCACGTCCAAACCGGGGCGGATATTCCTGCACGTGTACGGGCAGCGGTCGGGTGAGGTCGTGCTTGCGGGGCTGACGAACCAGGTGACCGCCGCGTATCTCCTGGCCGACCCGAAGCGCAGAGGCCTGTCCGTTCGGCGAGACGGGCGCGACGTGACGATCCAACTGCCCGGTCGCCTGCCGGATGAGGCCGTCTCCGTCATCGCGGTCGAGATCCAGGGCGAGCCCGTCGTCGACACGACCATTCGCCAGGGCGCCGACGGGCGAGTGACGTTGCGTGCCCGCGACGCCGACATTCACGGGACGACTCCGCGATACGAAGTGGGTGGCGGCAAGGACAACATCGGCTTCTGGAACAACCCGAAGGACTACGTCAGTTGGACGCTGGAGATCGCCAAGGGCGGGGAGTTCGACGTGCAGATCACGTATTCCTGCGCCAAAGGTGCCGGCGGCAGCCAGTTCACCGTCGAGGTCGGCAAGGAGAAGCTTGTGGACACGAGCAAGGAGACGGGCTCGTGGGGCACGTTCAAGACCTTCTCCCTCGGTCGGATCAAGCTCGCTGAGACGGGCAAGGTCACGCTGGCCGTTCGCCCGAAGGCGAAGAACTGGAAGGTCATCGGCCTGCAGTCCGTCGTCCTCCGCCCCGTCAAGTAGGGTGCGTCCCCAAGGGACGCACCACAGTCGGGAACGAACAGCGTGCGTCCCCAGGGGACGCACCCTACCAACTCCGGGTGAGGAGTGAGAGAACATGTTACACGATCCGAGTCATTACGAGCCGCAGCGTGTCGCGGAGGAGATACAACTTGGCGAGAGGGACAAGGAGATTCTCCGCCGCCTCGCGGGAGAGCTGGCGGAGATCGCGGCGCTGCCGGTTCATGAAGAGAAAGCGGCGCTGTGGCGGGATCTGAACGACCTCCGGTCGCGGCGGCCGATGGTGTGGATCAACGAAGTACCGTGGCACGAGATGAACGTCGACGACGAGCTGACGGTCCAGGCCGAGCACCCCTGGGCGCGGGAGCAGGAGGGCGGCCTGCGGCGGAAGCTCTACCAGTGGCGCCACTTCCCGGGCGACATGATCGTCAGCGACTTCCTGGCCTGCCCCTTAGCGATCCACAGCACGGACTTCGGCATCATCGAGGATGTGGACGTCGTCAAGACCGACGAGGCCAGCGACGTCGTCTCGCGGCACTTCAACGTGCAGATTCGCGATTTCGACGACCTCGAGAAGATCTGCATGCCGGTGATCAGTCACGACCAAGCCGCCACCGCGATCCGCTACCAGGCGATGTGCGACGTGTACGACGGCATTCTGCCCGTCCGCACGCGGGGGCAGACGCACATCTGGTTCACGCCCTGGGATTTCCTCATCCGCTGGTGGGGTGTCCAGGAGGCGATGATGGACCTGATCGAGCGGCCGGACCTGGTCCACGCAGGCGTCGAACGCATGGTGGACGCCTGGATGGTGGAACTCGACCAGTTCGTGGAGCAGAACCTGCTGTCGCTCGACTGCGACAACACGCGGATCGGCTCGGGCGGGTACGGGTATACGCGGGACCTGCCCGGGGCGGACTGCGACCCGGGTCGCGTCCAGCCGATCAACATGTGGGGCTGCTCGAACGCGCAGATCTTCTCGGAAGTCTCGCCCCAGATGCACTGGGACTTCGCGATTCAACACGATCTGCGCTGGCTGGAGCGGTGGGGGCTGACGTACTATGGCTGCTGCGAGCCGTTGGACCGGAAGATGGACTTCCTGCGTCGCATCCCGAACCTGCGCAAGGTGTCCGTCACTCCCTGGTGCGATAGCGAACGGGTCATCGCGGACATCGGCGCCGACTACGTCATCAGCCGCAAGCCCAACCCGGCGATCCTGGCCGAGGACGGATGGCATCCGGATCGCGCCCGCCAGGAACTGTGCGAGTTCATGGACAAGACGGACCGCAGGTGTCACGTCGAGTTGATCATGAAGGACATCTCGACGGTGCGCTACCAGCCGCAGCGACTGTGGGAGTGGGCCTGTATCGCGATGGACGTAGCCGAGGAATACGCAACGTGACCGAGATCGGCGTCGCACTGCAGATGCAAGGCGTGTCCAAGCGGTACCCCGGCACGCTGGCGGTGGACGAGGTGGACTTCACCGTCCGCGCGGGGGAGGTCCACGCGCTGATCGGCGAGAACGGGGCGGGCAAGAGCACGCTGATGAAGATGCTCGCGGGGGCGTTCGACGACTACACGGGGCGGATTCTCATCAACGACAAGCCCGTGCGGCTGGATTCCCCCGCGGCGGCCAAGGCGGTCGGCATCCAGATGATCCACCAGGAGTTGAGCCTCGCCCAGCCGCTGAGCATCGCGGAAAATGTGCTCGCCGGGCGCCTGCCCCGGGGCAGGCTGTTCCTGGATCGCGGGAAGATGCGGTCCGAGACGCGGCGGTGCTTGGCGCGCGTGGGGCTGGACCTCGACCCGGCCGCGCCGGTCGAGGACATCAGCCTCCACGAGGCGCAGCTCGTCGAGATCGCCAAGGCGCTGGGCAACATCCCGTGCATTCTGGTGATGGACGAGCCGACCTCGTCGCTCAGCCGCGAGGAAGTGGGGCTGCTCTTCGAGATCATCCGCAAGCTGCGGCGGCAGGGGTTGGCGATCGTGTACATCTCGCACCACCTGCCGGAGATTCTGGAGATCGCCGACCGCGTCACCGTCCTCCGCGACGGGCGCAAGGTGGGGACGGAAGAGATTCGCGACGTCACGTCCGAGCAGCTCGTCGAGATGATGGTCGGGCGGAGCGTGTCGGACCTGTACGCCGAGCGGACGGCCGGGGCGGGCGACGAGAAGCTGCGCGTCGAGAAGCTCAGCCGCTACGGTTTCTTCCACGACGTGTCATTCCACGTCCGGGCCGGGGAGATCCTCGGCATTGGCGGGCTGTCGGGGGCGGGGCGGAGCGAACTGGCCCGCTGCCTGTGCGGCATCGACCCGGTCGACGCCGGGCGGATCGTGCTGAACGGCAGCCCCATCCGCCCGCGCAACTACCGCTCGGCCGTGCGAATGGGGCTGGCGTACCTCACGGAAGACCGGAAGGCCCAGGGATTGGCGCTGCGGCTCCGCATGGGCGAGAACGTTCTGTCGGCCCTGATTCCGCGCCACTGTCGCTGCGGCGTGTATTCACCCAGGCGCGGGCGCGGCGTGCTGGGCCGCCTCGTCGGTTCGCTGGAGGTCACGCCCCCCGACCCGAAGCGACTCGTCAGCACGTTCAGCGGCGGCAACCAGCAGAAGGTCCTGCTGGCCAAGTGGCTGGCGACGGACCCGCAGGTGCTGATCCTCGACGAACCCACCCGCGGCGTGGACGTCGGCGCCAAGGTGGTGATTCACCGGGCCATTGCCCAGCTTGCCGACACGGGAAAGTCGGTGATCCTGATTTCCTCGGATTTGCCGGAATTGGTCGGGCTCTCGGACCGTATCGCCATCATGCGACAGGGGCACCTGATCGGCGAGATCGACCGCGCCGACGCCACCGACGCGTCGGTCCTGCTGGCCGCCAACGGGGAAGGAGACTTCGTCTCGACATGACCGAGCCGGCGGAGATCAGACCGAGCGCATCGCAGACCGGCGGCCGGCTGTACGACGTCGTCAGCCTGCTGGGCGTCTATCTGCTCGTCGTCGTGCTGTTCGGCGCGGGGTGGCTGATCTCGGACGAGTTCCTGACCACGCGGAACCTGATGACCGCGCTGCAGGCGGTAGCCTTGCTGGGCATCGTCGCCGTCGGCGTGTCGTTCATCACGTACAGCCGCCACTACGTGGACCTGTCGATTCCGGGCATCATGGCGCTGTCCGGAACCGTCGCCGTCTGGGCGCTGCAGTACGGATTCGTCGCCAGCCTGGCTGCGGGATTGGCTGCGGGGCTGCTGATCGGGCTGATCAACGGCCTGGCGGTCGGATATCTCCGCCTGAACCCGATCATCTGGACGCTGGCGATGGTGTCGGCCCTGGCGGGCGTCATCCGCTGGGCCTACGCGGGCAAGCAGATCTACCCGGACAAGGCCACGTCGGCCGGGCGGGCGTTCCTGGACCTCTACCACGTCGAAGTGTTCCGGATCCGCACGGACGCCTTCCAGAACCTCCTCGGCGTGACGGTGGACGTGCCGGTCCCCCTGATCGTCGTGATCCTCATCCTCGTGGCGATCGCAGCAGGTCTGGCCATGTGGAAGACGGGGTGCGGGGCGCAGTTGAAGCTGACGGGCTCATCCTACGAAGCCGCCCGCATGACCGGCGTGAACGTCCGCCGGACGGTGGCGATAGCGTTCATCATCTCGGCGCTGACGTCGCCGATGGCGGGCATCCTGTTGACCAGCTTCAACAAGGTCGGGGCGTTCTACATCGGGAAAGGCTATGACTTCGCCGCCATCACCGCGGTCGTGCTCGGGGGCATGACGCTGGCGGGCGGCCGCGGGAGCATCGTGGGCGTGATCGGCGGGGTGATCGCCATCGCGCTGATGGGCAACGTCATGTCGCTGGTGCGAATCGGCGACTTCGTGATCGGAGAGTACCTCAAGCAGGTCATCCAGGGCGCCGTGTTCATTCTGGTGGTCGGCATCCACTCGTACTCCCTGCGCAGATCGGGGCTGGACGATGCGTGAACGCGACAACACAACGGCGAGGCGACTGGCTGCGATGGCGTACCGCTACCGGGCGGGCCTGCTGTGCGCGGTGATCTTCGCCGTGATGGCCGCCATTGCGCCGAACTTCACGACGCTGGGGAATTTCCGGAGCATTCTGAAGGCGGCCGGCATGAATCTCCCGGCGGCGATGGGCTTTACGCTGGTGCTGATCTGCGGGCAGCTCGACCTGTCGGTGGGGTCGGTGATGACGATGGGGGGGATGGCGGTCGTTGCGCTGCAGCCGGAGCTGGGCTGGGCGGGAAGCCTGGCCGTCGCGCTCGGCCTCGGGGCGGCTGCGGGGGCGATCAACGGCACGCTCGTCGCCAAGCTGAAGATCAATTCCTTCATCGTCACGTTGGGGATGATGATCATCGTCAAGAACGCGATCCTGATGTACGAGGACGGCACGATCCCGGCGGAGACGTACGACGTGTCCGATTTCCTCCAGAAGTCGCTGTGGGTGGTCACGCCGCAGATTCTCGTGACGTTCGCGCTGATGGGCGTTCTCGCCGTCTTCCTGCGGGGCACGCCGGTGGGCAAGGGGTTCTACCTGATGGGCGGCAACGCGGAGACGGCGTGGTACTCCGGGCTGCGCGTGGATCGCTACACGATCGGCGCGTTCGTGCTCTCCGGCGTGCTGTCGGCGCTGGGCGGGGCGATCGTCGCAATGAGCGAAGCCGTCGCCAGCCCGACGTTGGGCGACAGTTCGCTGATGGTGATCGTCGCGGCCGTCATCATCGGCGGCACGTCCATGGAGGGGGGCAAGGGCGGCGTGGTCGGCACGGGCGTGGCGCTCGTGGCGCTGGCGGCGCTGATCAACGGGCTCAGTTGCCGCGGCGCGGGGTACGAAATACAATTGATGGCCAGCGGGTTCGTGCTGGCGTCCATCATTCTGGTCGACGCCTGGACGCTGCAGCGGCGCGAGAAGCGCCGGGGACAGCGCCCGGACCTGCTGAAGGAACTCCGCGCCGGGCCGTGACGCATCGACCGGACGCCAACGCAAAGGAACCTGCCATGAAATCGATCCTGCCCGTTCTGTTGATGCTGGTGTTCGTGGTCGCCGCCGGCTGCCAGGAGGACGGCGGCTCGCAGATGACCGATGAGCAGAAGACCAAGGCCCGTGAAGAGGGCCTTGCCGTGGACATCTCCGCCCTGAAGTCCGACGACGGCCAGCCGCTGCTGATCGTGGACACCTCCCCCCTGAAGGCGCCCGCCCGCCCCGCCGACCCGTCCGCCTTGGCCGACACGGACGCCCTGCGCTGGTACGACATGGAATACGCCGGCTGGAACAGCACGAACAAGGTGAACCAGCCCGCCTCGCCCGCCAGCGGCGCCAAGGGCAAGAAGGTGATCTGCATCCGCCACATGGACCACCCGTACACGACCGCCTTCACGCGAGGTATGCAGAAGGTCGCGGATGCCTACGGGATTGACCTCAAAACCCTCACGGCCGGCAACTGCGACGCGAAGGTCCAGTCGCAGCAGGTCGACCAGATCATCAACGAGCGCCCGGACCTGGCGATCATCATCCCGGTCGAGGCCAAGGCGGTCGTGCCGATGCTGCGGCGCCTGAACAAGGCCGGCGTGCCCGTGATCGCGAGCAACCTGATCCCCGTCGATGCGGGGATGCAGTACGTGCTGTCGTGGACGGGCCCGGACGACTGGGGGCAGTTCCGCATGCTCGCCCGCGAGTTCGCCGAACGCATGAACTACGAAGGCGGCTACTGCGTGGTGCGGCACATGCCCGGAAGCAGTTGCTACTTCTCGCGGACCTACGCGGTCGTCACGGAACTGAAGAAGATCGCCCCGAAGATGAAATGCCTCGACATGCAGACGACGAACCTCGAGGCGGAGAAGACGATGCAGACCGTCTCGGCGTGGATCTCGAAGTACGGTAGTGACCTCAAGGGCGTCGTCAGCGCCGACGATTCCGGTGCGCAGATCGGCATCAACGAAGCCTGCAAGAACGCCAACCGCGAGGATATCATCCGCGTGGCGGCGGGCAACAGCAAGGTGGGTATGGACTTCATCAAGGAAGGCACGCTGCATGCTATCACGTACCAGTCCGCCGAGGCCGACGGGGCCCTGCCGATGAAGCTGGCGGCCGACTGGTTCAACGGCAAGACCGACCTGAAGCCCGTCTACTATCTGCGGAAGCACGTGATCACGGCCAAGGACGTCGATGAGTTCCTGCCCGCCCAGTGGTAGGGCGCCCCGGGGGGGAAGGGAGAGACGAATGATGTCGAGCCACGGAAGCGCGATCCTCTGCGCATTGCTTGTCGTTGCCGCCGGTTGCGGCGCGCCCGCGCTCGGCGGGCAGGATGATCTGAAGCTGTGGTACCGCCAGCCGGCGGCGAAATGGTCGCAGGCGGTGGTGCTGGGCAACGGACGGCTGGGAGCGATGGTCTGGGGCGGCGTCGAAGCCGAGCGCCTCCAACTCAACGAGGACACGCTCTGGTCCGGCGGGCCGAAGGACTGGAACAATCCGAAGGCGAAGGACGTACTTCCGCAGGTCCGCAAGGCCTTGTTCGCCGGCGACTACGTCGAGGCCGACAGGCTCTGCAAGCAGATGCAAGGCCCCTACACGCAGTCGTACCAGCCGTTGGGGAATCTGTACCTGGACTTCGGCAAGGGCGGCCAGGCGGGCGGATACCGGCGCGAGTTGGATCTCGCCACGGGCGTCGCGACGGTCACCTACGAGCGGGACGGCGCGACGTTCACGCGGCAGGTATTCGCATCGCATCCGGATCAGGTCATCGTCGTCCGGCTGACATGCGACAAGCCGGGGCGGATCGCATTCACCGCGCGGCTGGACAGCCTGCTCCGGCACGCGGTCGCGCCCGCCGGGGACGACACGTTGGTCATGACCGGGCGCTGTCCGAAGCACGTCGACCCGAACTACCTGCGCGACTCGAAGAAGCCCATCATCTATGACGAGGACGGAGATGGCGAGGGCATGCGGTTCGACACGCGAATCCGAGCCTCCGCTGACGGCGGGACCGTCGCCGCCGACGCCAAGGGCCTGCACGTGACCGGCGCCGACAGCGTGACGCTGCTGCTCTCGGCCGCGACGAGCTACAACGGCTTCGACAAGTCGCCCGGACGCGAAGGCAGAGATGCATCTGCGGCGGCGGCCAAGCACCTCGGTGCCGCGACGAAGAAACCCGTCGACAAGATGCTGGCCGCCCACATCGCCGACCACCGGCGTCTGATGGGACGGGTGTCGCTCGATCTGGGCGAGACGCCCGAGATGCCCGTCGACGAGCGCCTCAAGCAGTACGCCAAGGGCACGGCGGACCCGGCGCTGGCGGCGTTGTACTTCCAGTTCGGGCGGTACCTGTTGATTACGTCGTCCCGCCCGGGAACGCAACCCGCCAATCTGCAGGGCATCTGGAACGAGGATATGCGCCCGGCATGGAGCAGCAACTGGACGCTGAACATCAACAGCGAGATGAACTACTGGCCGGCGCTGGTGTGCAACCTAGCGGAGTGCCACCTGCCGATGCTGGACTTCATCGACGGGCTCGCCGCCAACGGGCGGACGACTGCGAAGGTCAACTACGGCTGTCGCGGCTGGTGCGTGCATCACAACGGCGACCTGTGGCGGCAGTCCGGGCCGGTGGGCAACTACGGCGGCGGCAAGCCCAAGTGGGCCAACTGGGCGATGGGGGGCGTGTGGCACTGTCAGGACCTGTGGGAGCACTACCTGTTCAGCGGCGATGTGGACTTCCTCCGGCGCCGTGCCTATCCGCTGATGAAGGGAGCGGCCGAGTTCTGTCTGGACTGGCTTGTCGAGGGGCCCGACGGGCATCTCGTCACCGCGCCGTCGGTCTCGCCGGAGAACACGTTCAGGACGGCCGCGGGCAAGCCGGCCGACACGTCGGTCGCGTGCACGATGGACATGGCCTTGATCGACTACCTGTTCGCCGCGTGCATCGAGGCGTCGAAGACGCTCAACGTCGATGCGGAGTTCCGCTCACAGATTCAGAAGGCGAAGGCGAAACTGCTGCCGCCGAAGATCGGCGCCCGTGGACAGCTCCAGGAATGGTCAGTCGATTTCAAGGAAGACC
>CAZEJA010000003.1:0-14769 GCA_964512215.1 uncultured Planctomycetaceae bacterium | reverse complement strand
GTCAAGCACCGCCACCTGTCGCACCTGATCGGGATGTACCCGTCGGACCAGATCACGCTGCGCCGCACGCCGAAGCTGGCTGAGGCAGTCAAGCGGTCGCTGGAGATCCGCGGCGAAGGCGGCACGGGCTGGTGCGTGGCGTGGAAGGTATGCCTCCTGGCGCGGCTGGAGAACGCCGAGGCCGCCCACCGTCACATGGCGTCCCTGCTCGCCCAGCGGGCGGAACCGAACCTGTTCAACCTCATCGGTAACCATCGCGGGCCGTTCCAGATCGACTCGAACTTCGGCGTCACGGCCGGCATCGCGGAGATGCTGCTGCAGTCGCACTCGGGCGAGATTCACCTGCTGCCGGCGCTGCCGAAGGCGTGGTCGACCGGAAGCGTCACCGGCCTGCGCGCCCGCAGCGGGTTCGAGGTCGACATCCGCTGGGCCGACGGGAAGCTCGTCGGCGCGAAGATCACGTCGTTGCTCGGGCGGACCACAAAGGTCCGCATCGCCGGCGGCGAGGATGTCCGGACGATCCAAACGAGGAAAGGCAAGACGTATGACATCACACCGTAGGATCGGCATCGTGTGCCTGGTGCTGGCGTCGACGGTCTCGTGTGTCGCGTCAGCGGAGGACTCTCTCCGCGCGAAGCCCGAAGCGCTGGAGGCGTGGAAGGACATGCGGTTCGGCATGTTTCTCTGCTGGGGCCCGGTGAGCCTGACGGGCAAGGAGATCGGCTGGTCGCGCGGGGCGCCGGCATGGGGGCTGCGGACGGGCGTGCGCGGCGGAAGGGGGCCCACACCGGCGGAAGTCTACGACGCCCTCTACAAGAAGTGGAAGCCCGACAAGTTCGACGCCCGCGAGTGGGTGAAGACCGCCCGGGAAGCAGGCATGAAGTACATGATCTTCCTGGTCAAGCACCACGACGGCTTCTGCCTGTACGACACGAAGCTGACGGACTATAAGTCCACCGGTCCCGCCTCGGCGTGGAAGGTCGACGTGATGAAACAGGTCGCCGACGCCTGCCACGAGGCGGGGCTCAAGCTGATCGTCTACTACTCCCAGCCGGACTGGCACCACCCGGACTACCTCGGGGACAACCACGATCGCTACATCCAATACCTCCACGGGCAGATCCGGGAGATTCTCACGAACTACGGGCGCATCGACGGGCTGTGGTTCGACGGGCTGCGGGCCCGCCCGGACAGCGGCCGCCCCAAACCGTACTCGGGCGCCGATCTGTGGGGGGCGCAGGACCTGTTCAAGATGGCCCGCAGCATCCAGCCGCACCTGGTCATCAACAACCGCTGCGGTCTGAAGAGCGACTACGACACGCCGGAACAGCGCGTCGGTCTGGTCCAGTTGAATCGACCGTGGGAAAGCTGCATCACGCTCGGAACGCAGTGGGCGTGGAAGCCCGACGACAGCGTCAAGTCGCTCAAAGAGGCCCTCCAGATTCTCGTGAGCTGCGCCGTGGGGGACGGCAACCTGGCGCTGAACACCAACCCCATGCCGGACGGGCGGATCGAGCCGCGCCAGGCCGAACGGTTCCGGCAGATCGGGAAGTGGCTGAAGCAATACGGCGAGAGCATCTACGGCACGCGCGGCGGGCCCTTCGTCTCCGGTGGGGCGCCCAAGGGCCACTGGCGGGCGCGCGACGGCTTCGCCCTGCCCCCGGGCCGGTGGTGGGGCGGGTCCACGCACAAGGGCAAGACGGTCTACCTGCACGTGCTCCGCTGGCCGGGCGATAGGATCGAGCTGCCCACGATCGATCGGAAGATCGTGTCCCATTCCGTCCTGACAGGCGGAACGGCGACGGTGAAACAGACCGCTGAAGGCATCACCGTCTCTGTGCCGAAGGCAGACCGGCACGACATGGATACGATCATCAAGCTGGAGTTGGACGGCCCGGCCGCCGGGATCAGGCCGCCTCGGCCGGCTGGCGCCGCACCTTCCGGCTCGCTGGCCTTCGGCAGGAAGGCGAGGGCATCGAACGTCTTCCGGAAGCAACGGGGGTACAGCCCGGGCAAGGCATTTGACGACGACCCGACCACCCGCTGGGGCTGCGACTGGGGCACGAAGTCGGCCTGGCTGGAAGTGGACCTTGGGGAAGTCCGTACGCTGGGCCGGGCCTTCATCAGCGAACCGTACGATCGTGTGCAGAGATTCGAACTGCAGGCGCACGGCGGGAAGGACTGGCGGACGTTCCATCAGGGCAAGACCATCGGCGAGAACCGGACGGTGACGTTCCCGCCCGTCACAGCCCGCCGGGTGCGGCTCAACCTGCTGGAGACGACGGATGGGCCGTCCATCTGGGAGTTCCAGCTCTTCGCCCCCGCGGCGGAGAAGACGGACTGACAGCAACGAACGCAACGGGAGACAGGACATGCAGCGATACGGAATGGTCATCGGGCTGAACGCCGAAAAGCTCGAGGAGTACAAGGAGCTTCACGCGGCGGTCTGGCCGGGCGTGCTGGAGATGATCGCGGCGTGCAACATCCGCAACTACTCGATCTACCTGCGGAAGCTGCCCGACGGCAAGCACTACCTGTTCAGCTACTTCGAGTACGTCGGTGAGGATTTTGACGCGGACATGGCGAAGATGGCCGCCGACGAGACGACGCAGAAGTGGTGGGAACTGTGCGAGCCATGTCAGCAGCCGTTGGACGACCGCGCCGAGGGCGAATGGTGGGCGAACATGGAGGAGGTGTTCCATTGCGAATGACCTCGCGTGAGAGAGTGCTGACAACGTTCGCCCATGAGGAGCCCGACCGCGTGCCCGTCTGGTGCGGGGCGTCGGACGAGTTCTGGGCGAAGGCCAAACGCGAGTTGGCGCTGGACGATGAGGCCTTGCGGGTCCGCTTCGGGGACGACTTCCGGCGCGTCGGCGCAGAGTACGCCGGACCGGAGTTTTCGCTGCAACACGAAGAGGCGACCTGCCGGACGGTGTTCGGCATTGAGCGGACGGGGCTGGGTTACGGTCAGCCGCTGGACCACCCGCTGGTGGAGGCGACGGCTGGGCAGGTGCACGACTACGCCTGGCCGGACCCGGCGTGGATGGATGTCTCGAAGATCAAGGCCGCCGCGGAGGCGTATGGCGGCGAGTACGCGGTCCTCGGCGGCGACTGGTCGCCGTTCTGGCACGACGCGATCGACCTGCTGGGCATGGAGAACCTGTACATCCAGATGTACGAGGCCCCCGACGTGGTCGACGCGGTGATGCAGCACATGGTCGATTACTACGCCGCCGTCAGCGAGCGGACCTTCGAAGCGGCCGCCGACGCGATCGACATCTTCTTCATCGGCAACGATCTCGGCAGCATGACCGGTCCGCTGCTGGGGCCGGACCTGTTCGAGCGGTTCGTCCTGCCGCACCTGGCCCGCCTGATTGACCTCGGGCACGCGTTCGACTTGAAGGTCCAGATGCACTGCTGCGGCGGATTCGCGCCGCTGATCCCCATGCTGATCGACGTCGGACTCGATGCCCTGCACGCCGTCCAGCCGTGCTGCCGGGGCATGGACCTGCGGACGCTCAAGGCCGAGTTCGGCGAGCGGATGGTATTCAACGGAGCGATCGACTCGCACCACGTCCTGATCGAGGGCACGCCCGAGACCGTCCGACGCGACACGCGGGAAGTCCTGGAGCTCATGATGCCCGGCGGCGGCTTCATCGCCGGCGCCAGCCACGACACCATCCTCGAGGAAACCCCCGTCGAGAACGTCCTCGCGATGTTCGACGCCGTCCGCGAGTTCGGCGTCTACGCCTGACGCGACGGCGTCCTACGGGCGGGCGACCTTCAGCGACGTCTCGGCCTGGTCCCGCCAGAGCGTCAGCGTCACGGCGCCCTTGCGGGACTGCTTGTAGGCTTTCGAGAAGGCCTGGAGGTCCTTGACGTCGCGTCCGTTGACGGCGCGGATGACGTCGTTGGCTTTCAGACCGGCCCGGGCGGCCTTCGAACCTGCAGGCACGTCGACGACGAGCACGCCGTTGCGGTCCCCGAGGCCCACCGCCGACATCTCACCTTTCGTGGTGATGTTCCTGACCTTCGCCCCCAGCCAACTCGCCGTCTTCGGCGTGCCATACGGCCGCTTCCATCCGCCGCTTCTGACGCCAGCGGCCTCGAGCGTTCCGGGCAGCGGGGGCGTGCGGGCGATCTTCCTCAACTCCGGGCGCGTCACGCCGAACCGGTCCATCGGGAAGCTCTTGAAGCCCAGCTCCAGCGCGGGCGAGCCCTCCTTCACGCGGTAGTCGCCTGCGATCGGATCGACGAACATCGCGTCGGCGATGATGGAGTGCCTGTCGCCGCCGAACTTCCGGATCGTCGCAGCCGGGCGGGGCTCGGCGCCGCTCTGGTGCACGAGGTTGTAGTCCACGCCCTCGGTCTGGTCGGTGGTCGGCATGCGCGCCGCCGCGTAGGCGTCGCGCCAGATGATGTTCCGCTGGAAGCTGCTGTGACAGTCGGGATACCACACGTGCGGACAGAAGGTGTAATCGACGAGGATGTTGTTCGCGACCGTTCGGTAGTAGCCCTCCCGCAGCTTGATCCCGCCGGCGAGGCACAGGTTGTTGGTGAGTACGTAGTTGCTCGACCCGTCGTCGAGGTCGATGTCCCACCCGTGATCGCACCGCCACCGGTTGTTGTGGATGACGATGGTCTTGCGGCAGTCCCACTTGGGCATGTCGGGGTGCTTCCGGACCCACTGCGCCGTCACGCCGCGATCCGCATGCCAGAAGCGGTCGCGTCCCCAGGAGTTGAACGAGCCATGGTCGCCCGTCTCCTTGACCGTGTCGAAGACGTCGTTGAACTCGATCCGATGCCCGCCGAACGCCCCGTCGCAGATGTTGATCCCCGCCCGGGGGCAGTCGTAGATGCTGCAGTGGCGGATCGTGATCGACTCGGCCATGCAGATGTTCACGCCGGCGGTCTGCTTCTCGACGCGGCCGTTGCGGTAGATCAGGCATTCCTCGACGAGGCAGTCGGCCGGGTAGTTCGGCGTCTTCGGCCCGGGCGTGCGGTCCATCGCCTCCAGCGTCTGCTTCTGGTGATATTCGAACAGGGGAGACCGCAGCGCCTTTGGGTCGCCGACAAAGCTGACGGCGCTGGCGCCGGCGTCGGCGATGCGACAGCCGACGATCGACACGCGGCGGTTGTAGTTATTGACGAACACCGCGTTGCTGCCGACCTGGTCGACGAAGCACGCCTCCATACCGCAGTCCTCGGTCCCGTCGAACAGAATTGCACCGCCGCGGTAGGTCGTCCAGTCGCTGCGGAGCAGGGGCTCGCGGTTCTCCATGAACGTTCGGGCGGTGTGCGTGAAGGTCAATCCCCGCAGGCGGACATACTGAACGGGCTTGTCCGCGTCGCCGCGGAACTCCACAAGGTGCCGTAACCGCACGACCTCGACAGTCGCCTCGCTCGGGTCGACGCCCTTGGGGGGGAAGAAGTACAGCACGTTGCCTTTCGTGTCGAGGTACCATTCCCCCGGCGCGTCGAGCTCCTCGAAGATATTCTCGACGAAGCGGTACTTGGTGTGGGCGCCCATCTGGCGGTTGTTCTGCCAGCCGCCGACCATCTGCAACTTGCCCGCCTTCTTGCCCGTAATGCGCCAGTGCATGTCGCCCCAGAGGCTGCGGTGCATGGCGTGGACGAATCCACCGGCGGGGTTGGCCCAGCGCGTCACGCGGTCCGCCGACGTGCAGGCGGGCGAGAAGCCCTGGAAGTACTGCGCGGTGGGGTCGTAGTTCGGGAATCGCGCCATGTGCTGGCGCTCGCCGTTGACGAAGAGCTGGTCGGACGTGAAGCCCTTCGGCACGGCCGCCTTCAGGACGCCGCCGCGGTGCGGCTTCCAGTCCAACTGCACGCGCTGCCCGCCGCTGATCACGACTCTCGCGCCGTCGTCGGCGGCGTAGGTGATCGGCGCGTCCTTCGTGCCCGAGTCCTCCGCCGTCCACACGACCGTCTTGGGCAGATAGTAGACGCCGCTGCTGAACAGCACGGTCAACGGCGCCTTGCCCTTCTGGTCGTGACGCCGGACTGCCTGTCTGGCGCCGTCGAGCGTCTTGAGAGGCTTGGCCTTCGTGCCGGGGTTGGCGTCGTCGCCGTCGGGCGATACCCGGATATCGGCGGCCTGAACACAAGCCGCCGCGGCGAAGACGGCCGAGACGATCGGCAACACGAGCGTGAGTTTCATCGCATCTCTCCTACTGGGCGCCCAGGCAGGCGACCGAGCCGTCTTCCAGTGGCACAAAGAGTTTTTCCGCGGCGGCGGACATGCCGTCCCATACGGGGGGCGAATCCAGTGTCGCGGTCCCCAGCGTCCGCCCATCCTTGCAGGAGACGACGTGCAGCATCCCGCCCTTGCTCCTCGCTGTCTGCCCGCCGAGGAAGATCGCATCGCCCGCGCGGAGGATGGCTCTCGGCCGCATCGGCAGCGGCACGCGCCACGACTCGCCGCCGGCGGTCGGCTGGCTGGACCGCTTCACGAAGTCGCCCAGCAGACTCGACTTGGCCGACGGACTCGGCCGCGGCGTGGCGTAGACGGCGTACGAGGTCTGCGTGCCCTTCTCCCCGCTGCGCTGTGCGCCCCAGACGGTGGCGTCATCGAACGCCAGCATCATCCCGTACGGAACGGCGACGGACTTTCGCTTCTTGTTGTTGATCAGCCACGGGAAGGCCACGCCCAGTCGCGTGAAATCCCCCGTCCCGAGCAGCCAGAACAAGCGGTGGTGTTCGTCGCCGTCCAGCAAGCTAGCCGTCGAGAACAGGTGGGGACGCTTCTGGTCCTGCGGCGCGAGTTTGGCGTCGAACCGCGCGTGACGCATGAAGATCGATCCGCCGTCAGCGACCAGCACGTCCGGCATCGCCCCGCGCATGGAGAACGAATCACTCCGGTCGGGCGCGAGGAGCGTCTTGTAGTCGACGGTGTTCTGCGAGATCCTCTCCGTCATCTTGTTCCGCTGACTCGCGGGAGGCGGCGCCAGGGCACCCACGTGTTCGCTGACCACGCGTCTTTGGCATCGCACGGCACCCGTCTCGGGGTCGAGCCCCCACAGGGCGATCCCGCCGTCGAGATGCGACGACCGACCGGCCGCCACGTAAGCCGTGCCGCCTTCCACCAGCACGCTGCCGTGCACCGGCCAGAGCGATTCGACTTGTTCGTAGCCGACGGCGCGAGTCTCCAGCGGCGCCGCGAGGAACCGCCAGACCAGGTTCCCGTCCGTCGCCCGGAGGCAGTACACCCAGCCATCCTTCGAGCCGAACAACACGAGTCCCCGGTGGATTGTCGGCGGTGAGTCCACCCGTCCGCCCGCGGTGAATCGCCACAGCACCTTGCCGCTGGCGATGTCCAGCGCGGTTACCGTATGCGCGTCCACCTGCGCCACCAGCGCCCGCCCGTCGGCGACGGTAACGGCGCTGAGGCGCCCGCCGAGATCGGCCTTCCAGAGTTGCTTGAGATTCGCGGGCATCAACGAATCCGTCGAGCCCGAGCGGGCTGCATCGCCGCGGTACGTCGACCAGTCGGCCCCGTGCGGGACTGCCTTCGCGATCCCGCTCTTGCCGTAGGCGGGTCCTCTCTGCAGTCGCGCCGAGGCAGGGGGCTCCTTCGTCGAATTCGATGTCGTCGCGGCCACCGCCCAGAAGCCGTTCAGCTTCGCCTCCATGTAGCACCCGCAGGAGTGGGGCGGCGCGTAGAGCAGCCCATTGCATGGCGTGACGCCGACCCGACAGGTCGCGCGAATCCAGTTGTTCCGCGAGTGGTCCTCGCCGGTCAGGTTGATCATCTCGATGCCCCGCTTGGCCGTGATGGCGTAGCGGGTGGTCGCCTTGCCCGGGTAGCAGCGGTAGTGATGCCCGTCGGTCCACAACTGTTCCAACACCGGTCGGGTCTTCTTCACCGTTCCGGTCCGCAGGTCCCGCGGCTGGGCGAAGTCCGGGCCCAGCCAGACCACGCCCCCCGAGACATAGATCTCGCCCGGCATGCTCTCGAGCCCGGGGCGGTAGGTGGTCCGCCACAGCACGCGACCGTCCTCGGCCGACAGGGCAGCCAGCTTGCCGGCGTACTCATTCACTTTGGGATGTGACCCGAGGTACTCGTACACGTCGCGCATCAGGGCCTGGGGATCCTTGCCCCCATAGGAGCACAGGACCACCCCGTCGGATACCAGGAGCTTCTCGTGCGGGAAGCGGAGCTTGGCCTTCTTCTTCGGACCCGCCAGGAGAACCCGCCACAGCGTCTTGCCCCTGGCTGCGGAGAGACAGTGGACGGCCTTGCCGGTCTTGACGAAGACCTTGCCTCCCGACGCCGCCAGTGTCGCAGCCACGAGCCCGCCATCGGCTCGCGGATCCCACCGCCAGAGAAGCTTGCCCGTCTCGGCCGCCAGCGCCAGGATGGCGCTGTCCTTGCTCACCACAAAGAGCGTGCCCTTGTCGAGAACCAGTTCCTGCAGGCCTTCGGTGCCCCGGTAGCTGCGGACCACGTCTCCCGTCGCTCCGTCCAGCGCGCTGAGCGGCTGACCCGTGCCGAGCGAGGCGTACACCCGATCGCCGTCGGCGACGATCATCCGCCACACCTGCTCCAGGCGAGTCGGGAAGGTCGCCGCTTTCAGGCGCTTCTTCCACAGTTGCACGCCGCTGAAGCCGTCCCGGGCGATCAGGAACCACGTGCTGGGCACGGCGCGGTTCGACGACTTCGTCTCGTCGGCCATGTAGTAGAGGCGCCCCCGCGTCGAGACCACCGCCCGGATCGTCGGATACGTGCCCTTGTCCGCGTGGTGATGCCGCGTCCACTTCGGCCCGGCCAGCCACTGCATGTGACGCGGCGGGCCCACCACGCGGTCGTCGGCCAGCGCGTTGTTATCCGGGCCGTGGAGGAAGTGCGACCACTCGTCAATCGCGTCCGGCCAGGGCTTGACGGTCTTCTCCCCGCCGATCATCGCCACCCCCAGCGGCGCCAGCACGCGCAGGACCTCCGCCATGGGCACGTCGCCCAGACTGTCCGCCACGACGAGATTCGCCAGGTTGTCCACGAAGGGCAGTCGCCGACCATCGAACGTGTCCACCGACACCTTGCCAGCCAGCCCCGTCGAGCGGATGTGTTCGCGCGCCGCCGCGACATTCGCCGGGTCGGTATCGAGCCCATGGACGACGTACCGGTCGTTGGCGCGTAGCGCCGCGGTGAGCTTCCCGTCGCCGCATCCGACGTGCACGATCAGTCCGCCCTGAACGCCCGATGCCTGGACGGTCTTGCCCGCCTCCGCGCCCCGCGCCGTTGTCGCGGCCGGCAGGCACGCCAGCGCGACCGTCGCTGCCCACAGGCATCGACGGGACCCGCCCGAACCGAGATGCGACGTGTGCTTCACTCCGGTGGTCATGCTCTTCTCCATGCCGGTCGTTCTTGTTCGGTCTTCGCAGTGCAGAGCCGTCCATATATCGTACTGCCCGGACTTGGCAAGAAACAGACACTTGGTGTAGAGCTTGTGCTTGTCCGGAAGGGCGATACAATCATCGGGAACTCCTGCGATGACCGTGGGCTGGCGCTGCGCGAGGAGACGCTATGCAGAACGCGGCGACAAGGGCTTTGGTGGTGTGCCTGGCACTTCTGTCTGTGGGCCCCATGGCCCGTGGCAACGCCCGCGTGAACGCGGGAGTCTGGGCTGTCGGCGACGGCGTCCGCGTGAACCCCGAGACGGGCAAGCTCCTGGAGGCCCGACCGGACATTCACGCCGACGCGCCGCGAGACGACTGGCGCGGGGGAAGCCTCGTCTGGGACGCCGCGGCGGGGCGGGTCCGCCTGCACGCCGCCCGTAACGAGTTCGTCGCCTTCCAGGCGATTGTCGGCGCCGATACGCCGCTTCGGGACATTACGGTTCGCCTGGGGGCCCTTCGCGGGCCGGGCGGAGCAACCATCGCCGCGCCTCACGTCGCCCTCTTCAAGGCCTGGTACGTCAAGGTGGACAAGCCTTCTTCGGGCTATCCCAAGACATCCCTGGGGCCGGGGTGGTACGCTGACGCGCTGATGCCGGCGGAAGCTGACGGAGTCGTGAAGCTGGAGATTCCAGACCGGAGAAACGGAATCGGCCCGTCGCAGCGGAACCACGCCGTGTGGGTGGACCTGTATGTTCCCCGCAACCGGAAGGACGCGCCGCCCGGCCGATACACGGGCACGCTGAGCGTCGTCTGGCCCGGCGGGCGGAAGGACCTTGCCGTGGACCTGGAGGTCTGGGACTTCGCCCTCCCTGATGAGATCCACTGCCGCGGCGATATCTATAACGGGTCGCTGCGGCGCATGCCGCCGCAGCAGGAACTGCTGTGGTACCAGATGGCCCGACGGCACCGCTTCCAGCCGGGCGTGGCGCACTACCGCCCGGACCTCACCATCCGCGGCGAGACCGTCCGCATCGACTGGAAGGCGTATGACCGGCGGCTGGGGCGCTACCTGGACGGCTCGGCCTTCACCGAGGCTCAGGGGTACTGGGGCCCGGGGCGCGGCGAAGCGCTAGGCCACATCCTGCTGCCTTTCGACTGCAGTCACGGCGGCAAGAACTGGGGCTGGCCGCTGGCGATGCCCATGGATCAGCCGCCGGCCGACGGGGCGAAGCGCGACGCGAAGATGGCCGCCTTCGAGAAGGTCTGGCTGGAGACGTGCCGCCTCTTCAAGCAGCATTTCGACGCGGACCCGCGGATGCGCAAGGTCCGCAAGGTGATCTTCCTGGGGCACCTCGACGAGTCGTATAACGAAGCCGCCTACGCGAAGATGATCTACTACTGCAAGCTGCTGCGGCGGGGATTCGGCGAGAAATGGTTCACCTTCCGCATCGACGGCGGGTACTCCGCCTCGGCCATGGAAAAGCTCTGCCCGTACGTCGACCTGTGGGTCTGCCACACGGCCGGGTACGATACCGCCAAGATGGACCGCTTCCGCGCCCGGGGCGTAGAGCCGTGGTTCTACGGACCGATGGTGTACGAGTCGCGTGCGAACTCGGCGTCCGGGTCCAACACGCTGACGGACCTGGAACTGCTGAGCTGCCGCGGCGTCGGGTGGGCGGCGTGGAAGCTGCGCAGCGGCTACTGCCAATGGGAGTTCGACGCCCTGTACGACGAGAAGAAGCAGCTCAAGCGCCCCACGCGCCCATACGAGCCGGCCTGGAGGCGAGCCATGAACTGCCGCTACGGCCGGAACGAGTACAACGGTTCGGGCCTGCTGATCTACCGCGGCGAGCTGACCGGCCAGGCGGGGCCGATTGCGTCGATTCGCCTCAAGGCACACCGCCGCGGCTTCCAGGACTACGAGTACTTTCACCTGCTGCGCGAAGCCCGTCTGGGCAGAGATGCCGACGCGATGGTCAACACGATCCTCGTGGCCAAGCCGTTCGGGCGCTCGGCTGTGGGGAACATCAACATCTGGAAGCATGATCCCGACGCCTGGGAGGCGGTACGACTGCGGGCGGGGAAGCTCCTGCACAAGGCCGCCACGCGCAACACCCCATAGGGAGACCGTCATGAACGTACGCCGGAAAGCTGTCTGCTGTCTCACGCTGATTCTGGCTCTGGCCCTGCGGGCCGTTGCGGCCGACGGTGTGGTCGTCGCCAACGAATATGAGAACTTCGATTCCGCCGCGCTGACGAATGCGCCGGTGACCTTCTCGCGTATCGGGGCCGACGGCGACTTCACCCGGGGCATCACGCCGCGGATCCACGGAAAAAAGCTCCCCGCCCAGGTGGACGTGCTGCGCAAGGCGCCGGACGGCTCGATCCGGCATGCGCTGGTTTCCTTCGTCCTGCCGCGCCTCCCGGCCGGCGGGAGCGTGCGGATCGACTGGCTGAACGAGAAGCCCGTCACGCCGCCGGCGTTCGTGTGGGGCTTCGACCGGGCGGCCTTTGCAGCCAAACTCGTGTTGACATCGCAGCGGGGCGGGAAGATGACGTCGGATCTGGGCAGGATTCTCGCGGGGCGGTGGGGCGCCTCGCCGCGGGTGAAGGTCCTTCACGACGGGCCGGTGATGAAAGAGCTGGAGGTCCACGACGTGCCTGTAGATGCGGCCGGCAAGGCCGACTCGCAGCTCGACGTCTACTGGCGCGTGCGGGCCTTCACCGGGCTCAAGTCCGTTCGCGTGGAGGCCGTCGTGGAGCGATGCAAGGAGCGGGTCAGGGGGCGCAAGGTGCCCGTGCAGTACAAGTTCCGATCGGTGGAACTTCAGGTCGACGGTAAGGGCCTCTGTAAGGCAGGGCCCTTCGACCACATGGACCAGACGCGCTACCGGATGCTCGTCTGGACGGCCGGCGCTGCGGAAGACATCCACCGTCGTCCCAACTACGACTACTGGGTAAAGGGGCGTTTCGTGCCGCAGTACCGCTGGACCTCGCCCATGACGCCGCAGAAGGTAGATGCCACCTTCACGCGCCCCACGCACTCCCGCCCCGCGCTGAAACGCCCGCAGGGAATCCTGGAAAACGGCATCATCCATAACCACATGCCCGGCACGGGCGGGAGGTGGGAGATGATGCCCTATCCCGCGTGGATTCCCGCCTACCTCATGAGCGGCGCCCCCAAGCTCTACCGCGCGATCCTCCACGCCGACGGGAACGGGGCGGGGACGTTCTACATCCACGTCCGTCAGGGCGACATGCCCGGCTACAACGTCTTCACCGTCAAACAGCCGCCGCTGGACAGGGGCTTCCGCATCGATCTGTATCGCCTGCCCGACGGGGCCAAGCCGCCCGTCCAGCCGGACCACGCCCACGTGCCGTCGCTGGGGTACTTCAGCTACCTCGTCACGGGCGACAAGTTCTACGCCGAGGAACTGAGCTTCTGGGCGAGCTACCAGATGGGCGAGTGGCCGCACAAGGGGCTGAACTGGGGCGGAATGGAACGTGCCTTCGCCTGGAGCCTCCGTCAGACCACCGACGCGGCGTTCGTCCTGCCGGACCGCCACCCCTTGCGGGAGTACTTCGCCCGAGGCATCAACAAGTGCCTCGACGAGATGACCGCCCGCTTGGTCAAATCGCCCCGTCGCGTCCACAGCCCCCCGGGGGGAAGTTGGCAGGGCTCGGGGCGCATGCGATGGGTGAACGCCAAGTACTGCTCGGCGTGGCAGTACGCGTGGGTGGTCTGGTCGTTGGGCAACACCGCCGACAAGGGCTTCCCCAAGGCCGCCGCCGTTCGCGACTGGGCGGCGGACTACATTGTGGGCCTCTACACGTCCACCGATGAGTTCAAGGCCCCCGACGGGAAGGTCTATCGCTTCGACCCCAGGGATGCCATGGCGTACTCCACCGCCATGGAGTTGCTGCAGACGAAGATCGTAACCGCCAGGAACGGGAAGGAGACGCTGCAGGTGGTGCGGTCGGTCAAGCCGCTCGATAACTACGGGGAGATCTGGTATTACACGAAGATGAACGAGGACAACGCTTGGACCGAACAGACAGGCCTGCCCGCCCGCCCCGACGCCAACGGGCACTGGCCGCTGCTGGACGGCGGCTGGGGGCACGGGTTCCGATGGGATCCCTTCAAGAAGCAGCGCAAGCGGGCCTACAGTTGGCACCGCTACGGGGCGTGGGTGGGGCTGGTGACAGCCGTGGAAGCCGGCGTGCCCAACGCCCGGGAGGCGTGGCGCGTCATGACCTCCATGGCCGGGCAGAAGGGCGAGTACGATCTGGAGATGCTCCCTCGCAAGGGGCTGCCCGCCGCGGGGGGGAAGTAGGCGCCGTTCCCCGCGGCCTCGGGGGCAGGCCTCCGGAAAGAGCTTGATGGTGTTCAGGGAACTGATAGGATCATCGAAGAGGCCCGCCGCAGGCGCGGCCAACAATCTATATGGCAGATGCCGGATCGGGAGTCCTATGGACGGAAGGTCGTGCAGGACCTTCCGGCGGAAAGGGAGCCGCGATGGAACCGTTGCAGTGGGATGAGAGTCTGTCGGTCGGAGTCGAACTGATCGATAAGCAGCACCAGGCGTGGATTCGGCGCTTCAATGACACCTCCTCCGCCGTCGCCTCGCAGCAGGGGCCGCGGGAGATCGCCCAGACGCTCGTCTTCCTCATGGAATACACGGATTTCCACTTCGCCACCGAAGAGAAGCACATGGCGGCGAACGACTATCCCGCCCTGGCCGATCACCGGGCGAAGCACGAGGAACTCAAGGGCACGCTGGCGAATCTCGTGGAGGACTTCCGGGAGGAAGGCGCCACCCATGTGCTCGCGGACTTCATCGAGACGTTCCTTCGCAACTGGCTGACCGGGCACATCCGCGAAGTCGACCAGCAGTTCGGCGCGTTCCTGAGGGACAAGGGCATCTCCCTGCCGGCCGAACCGTAGACGGGTCCTCCTCCGCGACTCACTGCACCGGGGGCATTCGGGCTACGATTCAGGAGAGTGGAACATGGCAGGACACGCGCGGATCCCCATCGTCACGTGCATCGCACTGGCCGCCGGCGTCGCCTGCGCCGAGGTGCGCGTCCATCACATCTTCGACAACAACATGGTCCTCCAACGGGACAAGCCCGTCCGGGTATGGGGCTGGGCCGACGCGGGCGAGAAGGTCCGCGTCGAGTTCGCGGACCAGAGCGAGCAAGTCACAGTCGGCGCGGCCGGGGCGTGGGAGGTCCGCCTCGCTGCGATGCCCGCCAGCGCCCGTCCGCGGGAGATGGTCGTCAAGGGCAAGCTCGCCACGACGGTGCAGGTCCCGCTGCTGGGCGCGATGGTGGTCTTCTCGTTCGTGTCGCTCTGGCTGATGCACCTGGACATGAACATGCGCGGAACGTTGATGTAGGGGGCCTCCGACGGTC
>CAZEJA010000002.1:4127-25385 GCA_964512215.1 uncultured Planctomycetaceae bacterium | reverse complement strand
CCGTGACGAGGCCAGACAAATATGCTTAACTTAGGACCATTGGGGACTGTCCCGCCGTCTGGGACTGTCCCCTTTTTGCGGAACACTGCGAGCGGTCGCGGAAGAGAAGGGACGCGAAAGGTCCAGACCGACCTGCGGTCGGCCGCTAAACCGACCGCAGGACGGAGGACGGTGGTCAGCTTCATTCGCCCTACGCGAGATATTTCTTGTCGATGCGGAGGATGGGGCGCATCTGTTTGGCGAGATCGGCGTAGGTCGTCACGTTCTCGTCGACGTACTTCCGCTTGTCCGGGGGCACGTCGCCGTCGCGCCCCATCAGGGCGAACGTCGCCAGCTTGCCCAGCTCGACGGCCGGCTGATCGTAGGCGTTGATGTCCAGCAACTCGCCGACCAGACTGGTCACCGACTCGTACAGGTAGAAGAACTCGCCGATCGACCCCGGCGTGATCGCGTCGAACCGCAGCGTCACGCTCGGGCGCTTCGAATACGCCATCGCGTATTCGGTGGCCGCCTTCTCGGCGTTCAGGAGCTTGCCGAGCTTCGCCTTCCGCAGATAGGTCAGCCCGGGGATCTCGCCGAATACATCCGGCACGCGGACCTCGCGCGGATGCTTGGCGACTTCGAGGAAGACCGTCAGCTTGTCGTTGGGGCCCTCGCGGTAGAGCTGGACCTGGCTGTGCTGGTCGGTGGTGCCGAGGGCCTTGATCGGCGTGGGCCCGGTGAAGATCTCCTCGCCGCTGTTGTCGACCTGCTTGCCGAGCGACTCAGCCCAGAGCTGTCGATACCAGTCGGCCAGCATGTACAGGCGATTGGAGTAGGGCATCATCACGTGCATGGGCTTGTTCTTGACGGCAAACATGAGGTACTTGACGGCCGCCAGGAGGCAGGCGGGGTTCTTCGTCCAGTCGGGCTCGGCGACGCGCTGCTTCATGTCGGCGGCGCCCGCGAGCATGGCGTCGATGTCGATGCCGCACATGGCCGCGCTGAACAGGCCCACGGGGCTGAGTACGCTGAAGCGTCCGCCGACGTCCCCGGGCACGGCGAGCGTCTTGTATCCGTCGGCGGCTGCGATGTCGTGCAGCGTGCCTTTCTCCGTGTCGGTCGTCGCGACGATGCGGTCGGCGAAACCGTCGCCCAGCTTGTCGCGGAGCATCTCGCGGAGGATCATGAACTGGCTGGCGGTTTCGGCCGTCTCGCCGGACTTGGAGATCACGTTGACCAGCGTCGTCTTCGCACGGCGCCCGAACAGCTTGAGCGTGTCGCCCACCAGCGCGGGGTCGACGTTATCCAGTACGAACAGGCGCGGCCCGCCGCGCTTGCGGTCGGAAAGCAGGTTGTAGGTGGCCGGGTTCAGCGCCGCCTGGACCGCGATATTGCCCAGCGCGCTGCCCCCGATGCCCAGCACGATCATGTCCGTCGTCGTCGGGCGGTATTGCTCGGCCAGCGCCTTGACCTGCGCGGCATATTCCGGATGCGTCGGCAGCGCCGCGTAGCCCAGTTGCCCGGCAGCGACCTGCTCCATGACGGCCGTGTGCGCGTCGGTAATGGGCCCCTCGACGTTGGCCAGGTCCGTCGCTGTAATGCCATGCTCGTCGCCGACCACGTCGGCGGTTGCGTTCTTCCAGTACAGTTGAATCATCGCAGGTTCCTTGTTCGGGGGCGCGTTCGTCGATGCTCGCAACAGCCTACTCGCCGCGGCGGTCTTTTTCCAGTGAAGGCGCGCCGGCGCCGCAGATGCCGCTGGCCCGCGGGCGCGGGCGGCGGTAGGATACCGGTGTTGCCGCGGCATCTCCGCAAGCATTTCAGGAAAGGATTGCATATGTTGATGAGCAACATCGAAAGCATCCCCGGCCAGCGGATCGTCCAGCACATCGGGCTGGTCACGGGCAACACGATCCGGGCCAAGCACGTCGGGCGGGATATCATGGCCGGGCTGAAGACGATCGTGGGCGGCGAGATTCGGGGCTACACCGAGCTGCTCTCCGAGGCCCGCAACGAGGCCATCGAACGCATGATCGCCAAGGCCGACGAACTCGGCGCCAACGCCATCATCAACGTCCGCCTCAGCACGTCGGCAGTGATGGCGGGCGCCGCGGAACTGTTCGCATACGGCACGGCCGTCGTCGTCGAACCCGCGGCGGGGGCATAGGACCATGGAAGGACTCGTCTATCTCATTCCGGTCGTCCTGATCGTGGTGGGCTTCACGATGGGCAGGATCATCGAGCGACGTCACTTCGCCTCGCTTGTCGCCCGAGAAGCCGCCCCCGGGCCGACGCTGAGCAATCTCAAGCGCCCGCCCGAGGGGTTTGTCGCCGCGGAGTCTTCGTTCTGCAGCGGCAGCGTGGTCATTGCGGGCGACTACTTCAAAGCGGTCGGAGCGTTTCTCAAGACGCTGGTGGGCGGGCGCATGCGAACGATGGAGACGGTGCTCGACCGCGCCCGGCGCGAAGCGATTCAGCGCATGCGGGAAGAGGCCGCCGCCCGACAGGCGGACATGGTTCTCGACGTTCGCCTGGAGATGGCCGTCGTGATGCGATCCAAGGGCAACCAGGGGGCGCCCGCGACGGAAGTGATCGCGTACGGCACGGCCGTCAAGCTGGTCCCCGGGGACGATGCCTGACCGCGCGGAGAGTTCGGCGGCCTGGACCGACGTGCAGGTCGAGCGGCGGGGCAGGCCCCCGGCGCCTCCCGCGCCGCGCCCGCCGACGGTCGTGATCTACCTGATCGCCGCACTCGGTGGCGTCGCCGGCACGATCGCAGCCATCTGGGAGGAGAGCACCCGGGCGACCTGGCTGATGGCCGTCCTCGTCGCCCCCGCGATCGAGGAAATCTGCAAGCCGATCGCTATCGTCCTGCTGCTCGACAAGAGGCCCCACTGGCTGCGACGCCGATCCGAGATCTTCGTGCTGGTGATTCTCTCGGCCGCCGTGTTCGCGACGCTCGAGAACCTGCTGTACGTGTTCGCCTACGCGCCCGACGCCGGGCCGGACTTCGTCCTATGGCGATTCACCGTCTGCACCACGCTGCACCTGACCGCCTCGGGCGTGTTCGGCCTGGGGCTGGGGAAGATGTGGGAGCACCAGCGGACCCACGGCGGACGCTTCGACATCGACGTCTGCTTCCGCTATTACGTCGTCGCCGTCGCACTCCACGCGGCCTACAACGCAGCCGTCATGGTCCTGCATCTCACCGGCGTGCTCGTATTCTGATCGCGCCGCTGAAGACCCCCACGGAGCGGCGCGGTTGACCGGGCGTTCCGGGGGGGTCTATAATCGGTGCTTTGCGGCACTGCATTTGGAGACGAACCCATGCGAGTACGCGTCAATGGTGACTGGACGGAACAGGAAGACGGGCTGACGGTGGCCGATCTGCTGGCGGCGATGTCGTTCGAGCCGCTTCGGGTGGCCGTCGAGCGGAACGAGCAGCTCGTCCGACGGGCCGAGCACGCCGAGACGCAGCTTGCCGACGGCGACGAGTTGGAGATCGTCACGCTGGTCGGCGGCGGGTAGTCCGGCGACAGATTACAGATCCCCAGAAAACGAGCGAGAGAATGAGCGAGACGAAACTGAGCATCGGCGGCTTCGAGGTCGCCAGCCGGTTGTTCGTGGGCACGGGCAAATACGGGACCTACGAGTTGATGCGCGACGCGCTGGCCGAGAGCGGCTGCGACGTGGTCACGGTCGCCGTGCGGCGCGAGCGGATGGTCGATGCCGACGGGCGGAACATCCTGGACTTCCTCGACCCGGACACGTACACGCTGCTGCCGAACACGGCCGGCTGCTTCAGCGCCGACGACGCCGTCCGCACGGCCCGACTGGGGCGGGAGCTGCTGGAAGGCCTGGGCAATCGCGGCGCGGCGTGGGTGAAGCTCGAGGTGCTGGGCGACACCAAGACGCTCCTGCCGGATCCCGTCGGCTCGCTGGAAGCGCTGAAGGTCCTGAAGGACGAAGGCTTCGTCGTGCTGTGCTACACGAGCGACGACCCGATCATGGCGGTGCGCCTCAAGGAAGCCGGCGCCGATTCCGTCATGCCCGCCGGGGCGCCGATCGGCTCGGGGCAGGGCATCCTGAACCCCTGGAACATCCGCATTATCCTCGAACAGCTCAAGGACGGCGACCCGGATTACCCGGTCATCGTCGACGCCGGCGTCGGGACGGCCAGCGACGTGACGGTCGCCATGGAACTCGGCGCCGACGGTGTGCTGCTGAATACCGGCATCGCCGGCGCCGCCGACCCGGTTGCCATGGCCCGCGCCATGCGCCACGCCATCGACGCCGGCTATATCGCCCGCCGGGCCGGCCGAATCCCACGAAAGTTGTACGCGACAGCGTCCAGCCCCATTGAAGGTGTCATCGGCGCGCAGTAGAGCCTGCATCCACAGGCCCCCGATTACGGATTACAGATTACCGGTCACCCAACCATGGACCGCCGAACCAAAACCTGCATGTGGATCATCATCGCGGGGCTCGCGAATTTCCTGGCCTACGTCATCCTCTACTGGTTCTTCTGGGGCGAGGCCGTCAACGGATGGGTCGAGCAGCATCCTGACGGGCTGCGCTACTTCCTGCAGTCCAAGGAGGAAGTCTCCCGCCGCGTGTTCATCTACAGCGGCATCCACAGCATCAGCATCGCCCCGACGGTCGGCGCGATCATGCTGGCCATGCTGACGCTGGCGCGGGACCGCGTGGTTTCTGCGATGCGGTCGACCGTCGTCCGCGGGCGGACGATGATCACGATCCTCGCGACCGTCATCACGATGATTGTGCTCGTCTGGACGGTCTGGTTCATCCTGCAGTTCAGCAGCCGCCTGACGAATCCCCAGCCGCCGAGTGCGGCCGCCTCGCAACCGGCGAAGGTCGGATGACGGCGACCGTGGAGGACATCCTCGCCCCCGGGGGGCTGATCGCACGGAACCTCGACACCTACGAGCCGCGCCCGGAACAGTTGGAGATGGCCCGCGCCGTCGAGGCGGCGTTCGACGACAGCGAGCACCTGCTGGCCGAGGCGGGAACGGGCGTGGGCAAGAGCTTCGCGTACCTCGTGCCCGCCATCCTCCGCGCCGCCGACGGCAAGCAGCGGGTGGCGGTCTCCACCTACACCATCGCCCTGCAGGAGCAGCTCATCCACAAGGACCTGCCCTTCCTCCAGGAGGTCCTGCCGGTCGAGTTCTCGGCCGTGCTGGGCAAGGGGCGGAACAACTACCTCTGCCTGCGGCGCCTGGCGATGACGATCAAGAACCGCAACCGCCTGTTCAGCATCGACCGCCAGCTCGACGAACTTGCCGCGGTCGGGCAGTGGGCGATGCAGACCGAGACCGGGTCGCTGCAGGACATCGACTTCCCCGTCGGGCGCGACGTGTGGGACAAGGTCCGCAGCGAGTCCGGCATCTGCCGCGGCGCGAAGTGCGATCATCGCGACACCTGCTACCTCCAGGCCGCCCGCCAGCGGATGCAGACGGCGGACATCCTGGTCGTCAATCACGCGCTGTTCTTCTCCGACCTCGCCCTGCCGCCGGGCGCCACCCGCCTGCGGGGCAAGTACGACATGCTCGTGCTGGACGAGGCCCATACCGTCGAGCAGGTCGCGAGCAGCCACTTCGGGCTCAGCATTTCCTCCGCGGCCGTCGAGTTCTCGCTGCGCGAGCTGTACAACGACCGCACCGACCGCGGACTGCTGGCGCTGCTGAACGACCGCGACGCCATCGCGGCCGTCAACAGGGCGGCCGTCGCAGCGGAGGACTTCTTCGACGCGCTGGCATCGGCAGGCGCCCCGGCCGTCGCGTCCAGCGGGCGCATCCGCCAGGCGGGCGTCGTGCCCGATACGCTCTCGCCCGCGCTGAACGGTGTGGCCGACGCGCTGAAGCACCTGCGCCGGGACGTGAAGGACGAGGACCAGAAGTATGAACTGCTCGGTCTCGAGCAGCGGACCGCGGAGATGGCCGCCACCGTCAAGCGCCTCGTCGCCCACGAGGACGAGGACCACGCGTACTGGATCACGACGCGTAAGCGCCGCGGCGGGCAGACGGTGACGCTGGCCTCGGCGCCGATCGACGTCTCGCCGATCGTGCGGGACCTCGTGTTCCACGAAGTCGGTTCGGCCGTGTTGACCAGCGCCACGCTCACCGTGCCTCGCGGCCGCGGCGAGGGGGGCGGCTTTGAGTATCTGCGGGCGCGCCTGGGACTGGAGAACGGACGCGACCTGGCGGTCGCCAGCCCATTCGACTTCCGCAAGCAGGCGAGGCTGTACCTGGAAACGCGCCTCGGCGAGCCGAACGACCTCGACCGCTTCGTGCCCGCCGCGTGCGGCGCCATCGAGCACTACGTCGAAAAGTCCCAGGGGCGCTGCTTCGTCCTGTTCACCAGCTACGCGATGCTCCGCGCGGCGGCCGAGCAGCTCGAAACGTTCTGTTCGATGCACGATTACATGCTGCTCGTCCAGGGCGGGCGCCTGCCGCGAAGCATGATGCTCCAGCGCTTCCGCTCGCAGCGGCGGTGCGTGCTGCTGGGGACGATGAGCTTCTGGCAGGGCGTGGACGTCGCGGGCGAGGCGCTGGGCAACGTCATCATCGCCAAGCTCCCCTTCGCCGTCCCAAACGAACCGCTCACCGAGGCCCGCATCGACGCCATCCGTCAGGCGGGCGGCAACCCGTTCGTCGAGTACCAGCTCCCCGAGGCTGTCATCCGCTTCAAGCAAGGCTTCGGCCGACTCATCCGCTCGACGAAAGACACCGGCTTCGTCGTCGTCCTCGACCACCGCATCGTCACCAAGTCCTACGGCAAGCAGTTCCTCCAGGCCCTGCCCGACATCGAAATCGTCCGGGACGAATTCGGCGGGGGGGATGCGGGGAACCAGGCCCGCAGGGCCGACAGATCGTAGCCCGGGGCGTGAGCCCCGGGACCCGAAGCCCCCCCCTCCCAGAGCCCCAACGGGGCGACAGAGAGTATCCCATGTGTTGTGCCGCCCCGTCGGGGCTCGATGCGTGGGGGGGCATGCGACCGGGGCCTGACGACCCCGGCTACGATCTTCCGCCCCCGATGGGGGCTCTACAACCGAGAGCACCAGCGTCACTACACACGACCCGTCACTCGCACAGGGCCATGACGAGTTGCTGGAGGGCGGCGGCGGGGTTGGCGCCGGTTTTCATGCCGAGGTCGGCGCGGATCATGCGGCGGAAGTCGTCCTGGAGGGCGTCGCCGCGGCGTTTGAGCATGGTCAGGAATTCGCGCTTGCCGTAGAAGACGCGACAGGTGCGGAGGGCGGCGTCGGGGCTGGAGCCCTGAGCGATGAGCTGCCTCGCCCGCAGGGCCTTGCGGAGGTGCCACCCGATCATGCCGAGCACCTTGAACTCCTCGCCGCGCGTGGTGAGCATGCCGTCGAGGCTTTCGAGGGCCTTCCGTCCGTCGCCGGCGGTCAGGGCGTTGGTCAGTGCGAAGGCCGCCGGGCCGGCCGTCGCGGAGACGACGGCGGAGACGTCTTCGGGTGAGATCGTCTCGCGGTCGCCGACGTAGAGCGAGAGTTTTTCGATCTCCGCGTTCAGTGCCGCGAGGTCGGCGCCGATCCACTGCCCCAACAGGTCGGCCGCTGCGGGCGCGATCTGTTTGCCGCGCTGGGCTGCGGCGTCGCGGAGGAACTTGCTCAGGTCGCCCGTCTCCGGGACGCTGCAGTCGATCGCCTTGCCGCACTGATCGACGACCTTGTAGAGGCGCGTGTTCTTCGGCCAACTCGAAACCATCAGGATCAGCGAGGCGGTGTCACTGGGCGATTCCAGGTACTCCTCGATCTGCCCGCGGTAGGCGGCCACGAAGGCGTCGGCGTCGCGGACGATCACGGCGCGGTGCGGCGCGAGCAGCGGCAGCGTGCGCAGTTCGTCGAGCACGTCGGCCAGTTCCGCGGTGGCGTCGAGAGAGGCGACGCACACCTGCGGGTCGGCCTCGCCGATCAGGGAGGCGACGATTTCCTTGCGGGCGGCGTCGCGCAGGAAGGCGTCGTCACCGAGCAGGACGTAGACGGGATGGGTCGCGGCGGCCATAGGCGGTCAGGGTAGCACAACCGTGCGGCGCTGTCGACGCGCCGCGTCGGCGGCAAGTCGTCTGCGCACAAGAAACCGTCCAGCACGAGTACCATGCGAGCCGAACGGTTTCCCTGAATGCGCTTTCGAAACGGGTGTCGCCCGACGGCGGGTACATCTCCCGTCGGACGGCTGATGCACTACAACTGCCGCTTGCGATACATCACGTAGCCGACGATCAGCGCGATCAGAACGATCAGCGCCGGAATCTGAAGCCACGGCCAAGGAAGCAGATCTTTCAGCGCCGCCAAGAGTGCCGGATTTGTCATGTGCCATTCTCCTTCAGAAGGCAGACGTGAACTGCCTGTGACAGGTTAGCGGATTATGTGCCGTGCCCTTCGACGTGTCAAGGCAAACTCCCATGACAATTCATCGTGGGGCCCCGAGGCGCCGTTCCGCGCCGCGAACGGTTAACAAATGGCGGCGACTGGACTTGAACCAGTGACCCAGGGCTTATGAATCCCTTGCTCTGCCAACTGAGCTACGCCGCCTCACGGAAATCGCATTGTCCTCAAACGCCCGGGGCTTTTCAAGATCATTTGCCGCGGGGGGCCCCGCAAACGCAAAGAAACCGGGCCGAGCCGTCCCCAGGGGACGGCCCGGCCCGTCTCGAGTTCAACGAAAGGTCGACGTCTATTCCGGTGCGGGCTCCTCGCCGCCCTTCTTCTTGCCGCCCTTGTTCTTCCTGCGGCCCTTCTTCGGGGCGTCGCCGTCCTTCTTCGGACCGCCCTTCCTCTTCGAGGCGAGGTACTCATCCCACTTCGCCTTCTGCTCGGGGGTCAGGATGTCCAGCGCGGCCGTCTTCGCGCCGGCCATGATCTCCTGGCGGGCCTTGGACAGTTCCTTGATCTGGGCCATCAGGGGCTTGATGTCCTCGGTCTGGTTGGCCTTCTTGGCTTCCTTGAGTTGGGTCATCAGCTCTTTGAGCTTCTGCCCCTCTTCGCCCTTCATCCACGCCGCCATCGCCTTCTTGCTCTCGGCGAACGCCTTCTTCATGGCCGCCTGCTGGTCCTCGGTGAGTTCCAGAATCTTCGCCATCGCGCCGAAGCTCGCGCTGCTGCCGCCCTTCTTGGGCTTGTCGGGCTTCTCGCCCTTCGCGACCTTGTCGGGCTTGCCCTTCTCAGCGCCCTTGTCCTTCTTCGCCGCCGGCGCAACCACAACCAGCATCAGCACCGCAACGCCACTCAATACCCATCCAAATCGCTTCATTGCCTGACTCCTGGGGACCACTGTCGCACGCCCTGCTCCCGGTCCCAGGGGCAGGGCCTCATCCCGCCCCGGGGGACCCCCGTGGGTCCGACCCGGCGCGAAGGCACCAGTATAACGCTTCCCGATCCGACTTACTGCCGGAGACCGACGGTTTTTTTGGGCGGCGCGGCCGGAGCATTCGCATAGAATCCTCCGCCAGTGACCTATGCAGATGCTCGTCCTGGCCGCGTTCGTGTTGTCGCTGGTATTGACCGCTCCGCACAAGCTGCAGGAGCTGGCGCCCGCGGACCGGCTGGCTGCCGTGGTTGCGGGCATCTACCTCCTCGGCGCCGCGGCGGTGACGCGACTGCACGTGTGGATCGCCCTGCGACATCTGGACGGCGCCGAGGGCCCCTGGGCGCGGCGCCTGCGTCTTCGCCCCCTGCTGACCGCGGCCGTCCCGCTGTGGCTGGTGGCCGGGCATGGCGCGGTGCTCGCCCTCGGATACGGGCGATGGGTCATGGAGTCGCTCGCCTTGGGCCCCCTCCCGCTCGTGGGGGAACTGCTCGTACTCGTCCCGTTCACCGTCGCCCTGCTGATCCACTGGGCGATCGAATACCCGTTCCACCAGCGCTTCCGCCGGGCCGTCGCGGTCCACCTGGCCGCCGAGCCGGTGATCTGGTCGCGCGGACAGTACCTGGGGTACCAGTGCAGGCATCACCTGCTGTTCATCGCCGCCCCCGTCTCGCTGATCGTCCTGCTGCACGGGCTGGGGGAACTCACACTGCTGCCGGTGCTGCCCGACAGCGAACTGGGCGCTGCGGTCTACGGCGGGAGCATGGCTGGGTCGGCGCTGCTCGTGTTCCTGGTCGCACCGCTGCTGATCGTGCGGATCTGGCGGACGCGGCGCCTGGAGGACGGGCCGCTGCGGTCTGACCTGGAGCGACTGTGCCGACGCCTGAAGCTCCGCTACCGCGACATCCTCGTCTGGCGGACGGGCGGCGTGGTCGCTAACGCCGCCGTGCTGGGGCTCGTCGCGCCCGTGCGGTATGTCCTGCTCAGCGACGGAATGCTCGACAATCTCCCGCCCCGCGCCGTGCGGGCGATCTTCGCGCACGAAGCCGGGCACATCGCATTCCACCACATCCTCTACGCATTCCTCTTCACGATCGCGACGGCGGTGCTCTGTCAGGCCGGTGCGTTCGCCGCCGCCGACCTGGCGGGATGGGACGCCTGGACGACCGACCTGGTCGCCCTCGCGACCGTGGTCGTCGCGTGGGCAGCGGGCTTCGGGTGGGTCAGCCGACGCTTCGAGCGACAGAGCGACGTGACGGCGGCGTGCCTGGCCGATGAGGGCGACAGCGACGACGACATCACCCACGACGGAGCGGCTGTCTTCGCGCAGGCCCTTGAACGCATCGCGCTGCTCAACGGGATTCCTCCCCGCAGGCGCAACTGGCGGCACGGATCGATCGCCGACCGCGTCGCGCACATCCTGTGGCTGGGCGGCACGGGCGGGACGCGACGCCCGATCAACCGCCTCGTGCGGCGCATCAAGGCGAGCATCTGGGCGCTGCTCGCAGCGGCGGCGGTTGCCGTGATCCTCGTCCCGCCCCCGGAAGACGACCCCGCGCCGCAAGCTGAAGAGCCCGTCCCCGCCGTCCGGAGAGTCCAGCCATGACCGCGCCGCACGTCGCCATCGTCACGGGGGCGTCCAGCGGAATCGGTAAGGAGACCGCGCTCGCCCTCGCGCGGAAGGGCTACGCCGTCGCCGCCGCCGCCCGCCGGGGCGATCGCCTGGAGGAGGTCTGCGACGCCTGCCGGGCTCTGGGTGCCGAGGCGATCCCCGTCGTCACGGACGTATCCTGCGAGGATCAGGTCCGCGCCCTGGTCGACCGGACGGTCGAGGCGTTCGGGCGCGTGGACGTGCTGGTCAACAACGCCGCCTTCGGCATCCACGCCCGCGTGCACGAGACGACGAGCGAGCAGTGGCGGCGGATCTTCGAGGTCAACACGTTCGGCGTCTTCTATGGCTGTCGCGCGGTGGCGCCGATCATGATCCGCCAGGGCAGCGGGCACATCTTCAACGTCTCGTCCGTGATCGGCAAGCGGGGGGCGCCCTTCAACGGGGCGTACAGCGCGACGAAGTTCGCCGTCTGCGGCATGACGGACGCGATGCGGGTGGAGATGATGCCCCACCACGTCCACGTCACGAGCGTCTGCCCGGCGCTGACGGAGACGGAGTTCTTCGAGCACGTGGAGGGCGCCCTGGCCGGGCACACGTCGAGCTTCCGGACGGTCCGCAAGCGAATGTCGCCCGCCGCCGTCGCGCGGAGGATCGTCGCGACGATCGGCAAGCCCAAAGCGGAACTGGTCTTCACCCTCGGCGGGAAGTTCCTGGTGCTGGTCGCCGCGCTCTGGCCGCCCCTGGCCGACCGGATGATGAAGATGTACTACGACGACATGGTCAGAGCAACGAACGGTTGAGGTGTCGTATGGCTCCGTCGGCGAGGACAAGGCTGGCAAGGACGGCGAAGCAGACAACCCCGTAGGTTGTCGATGCAGCCGGACGCCGCCAGCCGACGCCGCAGCCAGGAGACATGCGACAGATCAAGCGTGAGTTGCTCTAAGGACGAGTGATAACCAGCGCCGGTGGGGTCGGCGCGTTCGGCGTGGCCTCCGGAACGGCCGATACCGTATTGCCCAGCGCGTCGGTGGGGACCTTCGTGACCTGCACATCCGAGGAGACGGTCGCCCGGGTGATCATGGGCTTGGCCCGCCCCGGCAGATAGGGCACGCCGGCGCGAACGAGCACGCCTGCATCCCGGCCGCGAATGACACAGCCTTCCGCCCAGACATAGCTGTCCAGCCCGCGCGTGTTGAGTGTGACGGTCTGCGCGGCGCCCTGCTGGAGGGGGAACCCGGTGGGCCAGCGGTTGCCCTTGAGGTACGCGGTCGGCCAGACGTTGCGCCCCGTGGGGGTCGACTCGAGCCCGTCGACGACGATGATTTCCTTCTTGCCGTCTCGTGTCGTCTCGGCGCCCGCGAGCGTGTGCCCGCCGGTCCCGCATGCCCAGCGCACGTTGTAGAAGCCCGCGCGTCCGGCGTTGCGGTAGAGGCTGCCGATCATGTCCGTGGCCCGGACGCAGTCGAGCTTGCGATAATCCAGTGCCTCCCGGAGCGTGAGAACGAATCCCGTGTAGTTCTGCCACCCGGCGAACGTCGAGAAGGTCACCCGCTGGGCGTCGGTCACGGCCTGCTCGTTGTCCCCACCGAGCGAGCCCGACGCAGCCATCAGACGCCCGTCGAACCGGTCGCCCCATTCGAAACCGGCAAAGGCGTCTCCGCCACGGTAGAACACCACGTCCATCATCTCGGCGACGGTGGCGTTCGGGGTGACCTTGTCGAGGCGCTGGAGCACGTCGCCAACGCGGGACACGGTCTTCGTCTGCACGCTCCGGAAGAGCATGTTCGCCAGGTAGCTTCGCTCGAACGGCGTCCGCGCCGCCCGCGCCCAGACCAACTGGTTCGCCGCCGACAGCTTGCCCTTCAACTGCACGAACGCCTCCCGCAGTTCCGGCGGCAGCCACATCGCGTCGCGGTCCTGTGCCGCGGCCGTCTTCACGACCTGCGCCTGGTCCTGGCGAACCTGGAAGAGAGATTCCGCCTGGCGCTCGATCTCCAGGTAGTTGCTCACGAACGACAGCCCCAGGTACCCGCCGGGGAAGCGGTCGGCGTGGAACAGGGGGCGATACTTGCCGCCGTACAGCCCGTCGAACTGTGTGAAGGACTCCTCACAACGGGCCTGGAAGGCAATCAGCGCCAACTGGTTCTCGAGCAGGAAATCCAGCCAGCGATGCAGGTCGGCCAGCGCGAAGGCCGCCGAGGCCGTCTCGGCTGCCCACCGCCGGGCCCGGGCCAGGTCTTTCTGGCCGACGGCGTGGTTGAGCGTCCGGACGCACGCGCCGGGCCAGTGCGCAGAACCGCCGACGTGGGTGGGCTTGAACCCCTCCGGCCACTCCGACACGCCGTCCAACTGGTCCATCAACTGCTTCGCCCGGTCCGCGAACCGGGTGGACCAGGCCAGCACCGGACGGTTCTGATCCCGCATCATCTCCAGCGCCGGGCGGAACCGCGTCTGGTGCCACCGGAAGTCCTCCCCGGGATTCGTACCCCGCCCCGGGCCCATGTACGCCGCGGCGGTCTTCCGCCCGGGCCCGCCGTTGGCGTCCTTCGGCCAGGACGGGAGACGCTTGACGTCGGAGACCTTGTGCAGCGTGATCTCGGAGCGGCGGGGATCCTTGGGATCGCGCTTGCCCAGGAGAACGGGCTGGCTGGCGGAGGGAACCACGTCGGCGTCCACTGCGAGATCGCGCAGCAGGCGCGACATCGCCTCGCCCGGCAAGGGCGCCGCCGACGGCAGGACCGCCGGTGAATCGGCCGCGGGCGCATCCACAGGGGACGGGCCGCAGCAAATGAGCGGAGTGAGCAGGCAGACCAGAACTACGGAATGCCGGCGCCTCACACCGGGCAAGATAGACACAATACTGCTCCAGGCACAACTCCGAGGCAATCGCAGATTCCTGTCGCCTCGTACTACTCACCGGGGCAGCCAAGCGCGCCTGAAACCTTCCGTTGGCGCTCTTCCTTGCTTGGCGCTCTGCTCCCTGCCTGGCGCATCCCTGCCAGAAACATACGGCGGGCTGTGTGGGTGTGCATGTCATCGCGCAACAACACGACCACGCGAGACACGGTAGTCCTTCCGTTGCTACTCCACTCTGCTCCTTCGTACAGCCTTACAACGAGGTGAATTGTACACCCGATTCCGGATTCCTCCTAGCGCAAAATTCCGAGAAAATCAGGAAATGCCCGCCCACAGGACCCCCCGAGCTTGTGGCAGCTCACGGAACGATGGAAGCCGCCCCTCCAGCGTGCTAGAATGCGTACAGTCCTGCGAAGGAGACGGCACGATGAGAGCACTTCGAGCGATATCCCCCCTGCTGGCTGCATTGCTGTTGAGCGGATGCTTCAACATTCAGATCCCCTCGTTCCAGGTCGGAGGCGGCGGGGGCGGCGGCTCGACCCGGACCGGCGGGGGCTGGCAGGACGTGCTGATCGACGCCACCGGGGCGATCACGATGCAGGCCGAGCACAACGCGGTCTTCTACGCCTACGACACGCTCGCCTACCCGGGCCAGCCCGTGGACCTCGCCGCCCAACTGCTGAACGTCCGCGGGATGGACGGCATCCCGGGCGTGACGCTGGGGTTCTACCGGGACACGACGCTGGTGGCGCTGGGGCGGACCGACAAGCAGGGCGTGGCGACGGTATCCTGGACCCCGCCGGGGGAGGGGGACTACGCGTTCACCGTCAAGGTCATCGCCCTGCCGGACGGCATCGGTGAGGCCCACCGCAACGTCGACCGCTGCACGCCGGCGCCGCTGCTGGTCGCCGCCCGACGCAAGACCGCCGATTTCGTCGTGATCGACCTGGATCACACCGTCGTGGGTTCGAGCTTCTTCCACGTGCTCATCGGCGGCGCCAAGCCCATGCCCGAGTCCATCCGCGTCACGAAGCGCATCGCGGGCATCTACAACATCGTCTACCTGACGCACCGCCCGGGCCAACTGTCGCGCAAGAGCAAGAGTTGGCTGAAGGAGAACGGCTTCCCCGCCGGACCCCTGCTGGTCAGCGACCTGGAGGAAGCGTTCGGCGACAGCGGCAAGTTCAAGACGGCCCGCCTAGCGGCGATGCGGAAGAGCTTCTCCAACGTCCGCGTCGGCATCGGCGACAAGCTGTCCGACGCGCAGGCCTACGTCGACAACGGGCTGACGGCCTACCTGATCCCGCACTACAAGGCCAAGCCGAAGCACATGCGCAAGATGGCCAAAGCCGTCCGCGACCTCCGCGGGCGCGGGCGCCTGCACGTGGTCGACGGGTGGCGCGAGATCGAGACGGGCATCTTCTCCCGCAAGGCCTATCCGCCCGAGACGTTTGCCCGCACCCTCGAACTCCGCACCGACCGCCTGGAGGCCGAGGAAAGGGCGAAAGACAGAGACGACGATGACGATGATGACGATGACGACGATTGAGGGCGGCGGCGGTCTCGTTCGTATCCTGTCCTGAGCGGAGGCTATGGGTGTGCGTGGTATTCCACTTGCGGTGATCCTGGCGGTCGCCGTCTCTACGGCTGCGGGGGAGTCCGGCATTCTGGAACCCCCGTGGATGTCCGGGGAACTGCTCTGGTCGGACGGCTTCGCTGCCAGGGACGCCGCTGGAGCGGACATCAACGCCGGCGCCGCCGCGCGGCAGACCGGCAAGCTGGGGCCGCGGAAATTCGTCGTTCACGGCCGGGCCAGCGGCGCCCGCCTGGACGGCGCCGGAAGCGTCCTGCTGCAGATGTCCACGCCGCGCGATCCGACCCGGAGCAACACAGGCGTCGTGCTCGATCACGACTTCGCTGCCGAGAAGGCCCTCCGCATCGACCTGACAATCGACCCGGTCACGAAACCCGGCGGGAGCTACGCGGTCGATGCGGGGCTCTCGATCGGCTTGCCGTCGCCGCAGACCCACCCCAGCCCGTTCGGGAACACCACGCCGATGGTCTGCTTCACCATCCAGGACGGCGCGGGCACGATGCGATGGGCCGTAACGGCGGATGGGAAGAACTTCACCGTCCCCGAGCCCCCGAAGGGGCCGTTCAACCGATGGAATCACATGGCCCACCACGACGGGCCCATCCGCTTGCGTATGATCGTGGTGTCCGAGAAGGACGACACGCTGGTGCGGTACTACGTCGAGGACCTCGTCACCCCCGCGGGCGAGTACCGCATCGGGCGACGCCTGACGACGAACTACATCGGCGTGTTCACGCGCCTCGGGGGGACGGATGCGGCATCGCAGCACACGGCCGTGGGCGAACTGTCCGTCTTCCGCATGAAGCCGGACGACGCGAAGCGGACGCCCACGAAGATCGAGCGTGTGCTGTATGCGCTGGACCTGGACTACCCCGGCCTCGAGGAGGTCAAGGCCGCGATGGAGGCGGGCGATCTGAAGAAGGCGGCGACGGAGTTCAGCCGCCACGTGCGGACGCGAAAGGCGCCGGTCGGGCCCCCGCTCGAGCCGGCGCTGTACGGGACCAACTACCTGGAAGTCGCCAACCACGCCCTGGTCGGCCGCTACGGGACGCAGGGCTTCGGGGCGGCGTTCCAGCGGCTCGTGAAACCCAACGGCGACGTGGACTGGACGAAAGACACCGGGCACATGAACCGCCACTTCCACTGGTGCTCGCTGGCGAAGGCGTACCGGGAGACGCGCGATGAGAAGTACGCCCGGCGGTTCGCATTCGAGGTCCGCAGTTGGGTGCTGGGCGAGCCGTTCTACTTCCCCAAGGGCGCCGGCGGCGTGGACTGGATCGACGGCACGCGCTTCGAGGCCGGGCGGAGCGCGACGGGCAACATCGGGCGGCGCAGCGAGTTGACGTGGTGGCCGGCGCACGAGACGTTCAAGAAATCGCGTTCGCTGGACGCCGAGGCGCACCTGCTGATGCTGGGCTGCCTGCGCGACCAGGCGCGACTCCTGATGAACCCCTCGAGCTTCGGCGAATGGGACGACAGCGGCGCCCACGGGGCGGTCGGGCTGCTCAACAACGCGATCATGATGCCCGAGTTCCGCGAGGCGAAGCGGTGGAACGAGATGGGCCTGCAGCGCCTCGGGAGAACGCTCGACGGACAGGTCTACGAGGACGGCTCGCACGTGTCGCTGTCGATGGGCTACTGCTGGGCGTCGGTCAACAGCTGGAAGAACGCCATCCGCATTCTGCGGCTGAATGACCGGGCGATCCCGGAGGGCCTGTTCGAGAAGTTGGAGAAGCTCTACGAGTTCGGCCTGGCCGTCTCGCGCCCGGACTTCGGCATGATCGACGTCAACGACGGCGGCTGGGGGCGGATCGACGACCACATCCGGGACTCGACGACGTTCTTCCCCGACAACGAGCCGATCCGCTGGTTCGCGACGCTCGGGCGGGAAGGCAAGCCCCCCGCGTGGACGTCGCGCTACCTGCCGAACGCCGGGTACTTCATGATGCGGACCGGCTGGGGCAAGGGGCACCGCTACCTGCACTTCGACGCCGGCCCGGTCGGCGCCAGCCACGGACGCGAGGACAAGCTCAGCATCATCCTCGACGTGGGCGGAAAGGTGATCATCCCCAGCGGCGGGCGGTGGAGCTATACCGACATCCACTCGCCGTTCGCCCGCTACGTCGGGCACACGCGGGCGTTCAACACGATTCTGGTCGACGATCTGCCGCAGGTCCGCATCCCGCCGCGCCGGGAAATCTACGGCTGGACGCCCGAGAAGCGGCGCTGGGTCACCAACGAGCACTTCGACTACGCGGAGGGCTTCTTCACGACGGGGTGGCACTCGACGGAACGGAACGTGCAGGGCAAGCACACGCGACAGATCGTGTTCGTCAAAGGCGACCGCCCGCCGGATACGGGCTACTGGGTGATCGTCGACACGATCGAGCCGGCCGACGACGCCGAGCACACGTACAAGGCGATCTTCCACATGGCGATGGACGGCGGCGCGGCGGCGCGGCGGTCGGACAAGTGTGTCGCCGCCCGCGATTCCGTCGAGCTGCGCATCTTCCCGCTCCAGCCGAGGCAGGTGACCGTCGCCATCATCAAGGGGCAGATGGAGCCGCAGGTGCAGGGCTTCTACTGCTACGCCGGGCGAGCCAAGCCGATCCCCACCGCGATCTTCGCGTGGAAGGCGAAGGGGCTCACGACCCGGGCGTGGGCCCTCGTGCCGCGATCGCCCGGCAAGGCCTGGCCGATCAAGAGCGTCAAGCTCCTGTCCGACGACACGCCCGGACTGGTGCAGGCCCGCATCGACCGCACCGGCGGCTACGACATGATCGTCCGCCGCCAGAAGGTGGATGATCCCGTCACCGTCGAACGGGAGAGCATCCAAGGCGACATCGGCGTGCTCCGTTTCCGGTCAGGCGGACGGGCGACGCAGACGCTTGACGTGACTCCGCGGGGCGACTGACGGTCAGACCAGTTTGCGGAGGATGGACTGGACGGTGGGTTGGTCGTCTTCGTTGCAGGAGTAGCTGAAGCAGGCCTTGGGGGAGAGCTTGACGTTCACACGTCCGGTGGGCCCGGCGAAGCGGACGGACGCGGCCGCGACGAATTCCGCGTACTCGTCCAGGAAGTCCACGCCGTGCTGAGAGTCCAGGAACTTCGGCGCGTACGGGCCGGACATGTAGGAGTTGTGCGCGTACTCACTGACGCGGATGGAGCGGTGCTGGAACTTCTCGGTGTTCCGCGCGAGCTTCTCGATCGCCGACGGGATGTCCACCTCGATGGGGTCGACGACGGTGGGCAGCGCGAGCGATCCGGACAGGAACAGGCCCACCTGCTCGATGCCGGCCGACGAGCCCGCGTAGACCTCCAGCACCTCGGTGGAGGGCTTGATCGCGAAGGGGTAGACGGTGACCTTCTCGACGGCGGCGCTGGTCACGTCGCGGGCGGCGGAGTCGAGCGTCTGGACGGCCTGCGTGGTCTTGCGGATGATCGTCGCCCAGACGGCCTCTCTGCTGTGGCCGCGTCACCTGCAACACGGGCTCGCGGACGCCTTCCTCGTGAAGTCTCCCGACCTATCAGAGCTCAAGGCGACCATTGGGTCGTTCGTGGCAGAGCGTGGCGTGCGGCATGCCTCCCTGCCCACCAGCGACGCCCAGACGGCCTCCCCCGCGGCGGAATGGTTCAGCACGCCGAACTCCTCGGTTTCGGGCAGGCCGAACTCGTCGAGGGCTTCGGCGACCTCCGCCGGCGGCGGGCAGCCGCGAATGCGTGCAATGTTGAGTTTGAATGTCGCCATGTCGGCCTCCGGGAAAGCTAGGCATCATACGCGAGGGGGCGGCGGGGTCAAGAATTTCCCGGCTGCGGAAGCGACGAGATTTTCCATCCGGCGGCGCTGGGCGATGTGTACAATGAGGTGGGAAAGGATCCAAGCTGAGGCCGCCAGCCGATGCATCGCCCCATCATAGCCTCCGGTGGGAGCGCGGCGGACAACCGTTTCATGTCGCATTGGATTCATATCCAGCGTACTGCGCGTCCGGCGAAACCCCGTTGAGGGACGGTCGAGCGACGGACGGGCATGGGCCACCCCGAGGAGAGGCGGGAGGGCCCGTGTTTTGCGCAAAAAAGCCCGTTGCCCGACGAGCGAATCTGGCCTATACATATAAGGAGAGGCGAAGGCGGGATTCTTTGCCCCGCCAGGCGCCGGAGAGTTCAGATCTTTCACGTGGACGAGAGTCGTCCAGCATTTCCGGGAGGTGTGAAGGGCTTATGTACGGATTTCATGTGCACTGTCCGAAGTGCGGCACGGTCCTGGACGTACCGGCCGAGTACACTCACTCTCACGCCAGGTGCGGCAAGTGTCACACGCGTTTCCCCATGCCGAAGCGGGAGGCCGTCGTCGAAGAGACCATCGCGGACTGGCTGATAGGGGAAGAGGAGCCCGAGGAGGCCGCGGCCCAGACGGAATCCGAGCCCTCTCTGGAGGAATTCGCCCGCCGCCCCGACGCGGAGCACAGCGAGCGCACGTCGGTCCTGTCGGCGATTCGAGGCGACATCCGCCTGGTCAAGCTCGATAAGCGCAGCGCCCTGTTCGAGTTCCCCACGCGGCGCATGCGGGAACAGAGCTTCCGCTGCGCCATGCCCCGTCTGTGCCTGCAGTGCAACAGCCAGGCACACCTGCACGCGCACGTGGTGATCTTCACTACGCAACTGGTCGACAGCGCTTCGCTCGAGTCCGAGCACTCCGCCGGGGCCCTGAAGCTTACCGAAGACGAGGTCCGCGACTTGAAGGGCGAGGAGTTGCTCGAGCGCCTGCCTCACCTGCCGAACCTGCCTGCCCCGGCAGACCTGCCGCTGCCCTACTGGCTGTGCGACATGTGCGGCACGTCGGGGTCGATCTCCGGGCAGATCGTCGGCGACCCGAGCAAGGATGACAGTCGCCTGCGCCTGCTGATCCGGAACCTGCGCGGGGCGGCGGAGTTCATGGCCGCCGCAGGGGGCAGGGACCAGCCCGGCTACACCGAGTTGATGGAGCGCCTCGAGGCCACCAAGGAGGACCCCTGGGACCAGGTCCCACTCACCGTTCAGCACCGCTTGCAGCAGTGGTTCAAACCCAAGGGCAGCGAGACGTTCCTGGCCTACGTTCCCGACCGCGACCGCGTCCGCACGGAAGACGGCATGGAGGGGCTGCTGATCAGCACCAAGCGTCTGATCTACCAGGGAAAGCTCCGCCATCGGGAATGCGCGGTGGACCACTCCATGGAACTCCGCCTGGCCATGGGGAAGGAGGCCGGACGTCTGAACATCAAGACGCCCGGCTGGGAGATCAGCCACCTCACGCTCGACCGCAGAGGCATCCAGAGCCTCCGGCGATCCCTGACGCTGGGCAAGTTCCACGCCTTGTGGGTCTGAGGGAAGCCGTCAGTTCTCAACGGTGACGGGCTTGCCGCGGTCCCTTGAGGGCCGGGCCGGTCAACAACAACGGTGATCGCGCGGCCACCACGGAGCCTACTTCTTCTTCCTCCGGCGCCGCCGACGGCGCTTCGGGGGCGAGCCGTCCTTCTTCTTCCCGCCTTCGGCAGGCTGCGGCGCCTGGCCCTGCTGCTGCGCCGGCGCCGACTGAGCCTGTCCTTCCTGTGCCTGTCCCTGCGGCGGCGCCTGTCCCTGCTGCGGCGCGGCTTCCTGCTCGCCGCCTCTGCGACGTTTGCGGCGCCCGCGGCGACGCTTCTTCTTCGGGGGCCCCTCTTCCGCGCCCTCGGGGGGCGTCTCCGATGCGGCCGGGGCCTGCGGAGGCCGGGCGGACGGTGAACGGGCCGCCTTCTCGCGACGGGGACGGGCGTCTTTCGCATCGCGACCGCGCTGCGGGCGACGATCCCGGGGTCGCTCGCGAGACGCGTCGCGTGTCTCGGGCGGGG
>CAZEJA010000002.1:0-4117 GCA_964512215.1 uncultured Planctomycetaceae bacterium | reverse complement strand
CGCGCTCGACGATGTCATCCGTCGTGATGACCTCCTGCGTTCGGTCGCCTGTCTCCAGGCGCACGAGCTGCGTGAGGATCTGCGTGTCCACGACGCGCCCGGTGAGCGTCTCGGTCCGGACCCACGTGTTCCTGCGGGGCAGGCGGGCGCGAAGCTCTTCATACCCGGTGTCCTCGAACCGCAGGCAGCACATCAGCCGGCCGCACCGCCCGGAGATCTTCGACGGGTCGAGGGTGGCCTTCTGCATCTTGGCCATCCGCATCGAGACGGGCTTGAGGTCCTTGATGAACACCTGGCAGCAGCACTGGCGCCCACACCGCTCGAAGTCGCCCACGAGCCTCGCCTCGTCTCGGGCCCCCACCTGGCGCATCTCGATCCGCGTGCGGTACTGCGCCGCCAGCCGACGGACCAGGTCCCGGAAGTCCACGCGCGACTCGGCCGAGAAGTAGAACACGATCCGCTCGCCGCCCAGCAGGTGGTCGACGGCGACGAGTTTCATCTTGAGTTTCAGCTCCGCGACCTGCTCGCGGCAGAACTGGGCCTCCTCCTTTGCCGAGCCCGACAGGTGGCGCTGATCGATCACGTCCTGATGGTTCGCGACCCGCAGCACCTTGCCCCCGCGGCGGAACGGGTAGTCCGACCCGTTGGCCCGGAGGAACTCCCCCAGGCGGTCGGTCGACACGCATCCCGCGCAGGTCTGCTCGCAGACGCTCGCGACGACCTCCCCCAACTCCACGCCGCGCTCCGTGCGGACGACCACGTGCGTCCCGGGTTGGGGGAGGGTCTTGAGGTTGTGACGGAACTGCCCCACGTTCCGCATCATCCCGTAGCGCACCACTACGGTCGGCGGGGATTTCTTCTCGCTCTTCGCGGGAGCGGGCCTGCCGTTCCCGGACTTCGCGCGGGCCGGTTCGTCCTTGGGGCCCTTCGCGGGGGCGGGCTCCCCGTTCTCGGCCGGCGGCGGCGCAGGGGCCGCCGTTTCGGGCTCGACGGGGGGAGAGGGCTCGTTCGGCGCAGGTGGTTCGGGCGCACCGCTCGGTTGCGGGTTCTCTGACATGCAGACAACTCCGATCGCGTCAACCGCGGCGGCCCGCGGAGGAAACCTTCGGTTCCAGCCCCCGGCCCGTCACCGGGGTCCATACGCCTGCAGAGACACCCGGGCCGACATCCCGCCGGCCCGGACAGGCTGCGCGCCGCAACACCCGCTTGGAAAATCGCGGCAGCAGCGGCACGAACGCATTATACTGTCCCCTCGCTCCACGCGTAAGGCGTTTCTTGGCGCCAACGGTGCGGTGCGCGGGAGGAGCGACGGGGGGGGGAAGTGGGTCGGGCGCGCCGCGGGGAGGCTTTAGTTGCCGGTCAAGGCGGCCTCGACGGCGCCCGCACGAGACTCGATCCATCCCCTGACGACGGCTTGACGTTCGGCCAGGGGGGCCGAGGCGTCATAGCCCGTCAACTTCGGGGCGATCTGGCGGAGCAAGGTGAGAACGGCTTTCTCCATCGTGGTGTCCGGCTCCTCTCCCGCCAGGCACTTCTGCAACTCCGCAAGAAGCGGGCCGACGGCGCGGTCTCCCATCGTGCGCAGCTCCGCCCCCGCCGCCGCAGCGACGGTCTCATCGGCGGCCGCCAACTGACCGACCAATTTCGTGACCGCCTTGCGGTCCTCGGCAAGCTGCTTGACCCGCGCATCCGTCAGCGCCGCATCCAGGCCCCGGCGCTGCGGCGCGGTAAGACGCTGCAGCAGCCTGGTCTTCGCCTCTCCCGCCAGCAGCACGACGGCGGCGTAATTCTCCTCCCCCGCCAGGGCGGCCAGCCGCCCTTCCAAGCGTTCCAGCGCTTCGGCGAAGGCCTTCTCGGATTCCTGCTCCGCAATGGCCCGCACGGCCGCCGGGTCCGCCGCCGCCAGCAGCGCGTCGATCCATTCCAGCCAGACCGCCGCGGCCTCGGGATCCCCTGCAGCGGTCAACTCCTTGTGCGCCGCCGCCAGGTGTCCCGCCGCCTCGGCCGGACGCTTCGCCTGAACCAGCGCGAGCCCCAACTGCCGCCGCGCGCCAGCCAGCCCATTCCCATCCGTCGCTTCCAACGACTCGACCAGGCGCTGCAGGATCTGAATCCGCTGGTCCGCCGCGTCCTCGCGTTCGGCCAGCGAAGCCGCCACCGACGCCAGCACCTTCGCGTCGGCCTTGGCGAGAATCGCCATCGCCACGTCCCACGCCTGCTTCCGAACGGCGGGGTCGGTCTCCACCTTCGGGTCGGTTCGCTTGAGAATCGTGCTCAGGTGCGTCTGCCCGCCCAGGGCCTTCAGCGCCGAGATCGTCGCCCGCCGCACGCCCCGGTCCGGATCGTCGACGAGCGGCTCGAGCGCCGCAGCCGACGCAGCCTTGCCCTGTCGCGCCAGCCCGTTAACCGCCGCCAGGCGCACCGTCGCGGCGGCGTCCTGCAGCGCATCCTGCAGCACCGCCTGGACCGCGTCGTCGCCGACGATGCCTATCGCCCCCAGCAGCGCCTCCCGGAGCGCCTCGCCGTTCTCGCCGCCTTCGGCCTGACGGTATCGCGCCACCAGCGCCCGCGTCGCCGCCTTGCGCTGCCCGCCCGCCAGGGGCTGGACCGTCGCGATCTTCGCCAGCGCCGTCGCCGCCGCCGCGGCGACCTCGTCGAATTCCGAGGGAATGTCCGCCAGCACCGCACCGGTCGCCTCCGGGTCGGCATACTGCCCCAATGCAGCCAACAACCCCGCCCGCGCCTCGGGGGCGTCTTCCTTCTTCAACTGCGCCAGCAGCAGCGCCAGCGCCTCGTCGTCGCCCAGATTCGCCGTCAGCAGCGCCGCGCCCCGCCGCACGCGGGCGTCCGGGTCGCCCAGCAACTCCAGCACCTGTGCGCGAATCTCCTCGGGGACCTCCCCCGCCGCCAGCTTGCGGTCCGTCAGCGCCAGCCCCACCGTTCGCACGTCGGCCAGCGGATCCTTCAGGAAGCTCAGCAGCATCGCGTCGCGCTGGGCAGCCGGGGTGGCGGCGTAGAGATCCTGCATCGCCTTGACCAGGCGCTTCTGCAGCAGCGCGTTGTCCGCCTCCAGTTCGGCCTTCGCCCGCCCGAGGCTTTCGGCCAGATCGGCCAGCCATTCCGACCGGTCCTTGTCCTGATTGCGGCGCCACCAGCGCTTCCACTGCTTGTGATCCTTGCCGAACGTGCGAATGTTCGTCAGCTTCGCCAGCGCCCCCAGCGCCGCGTCCGAAATGGCCGCGTCTTTGTCGTCCAGCAACCGCATCAGCGCATCGACAGCCAGTTTGTCCAGCACGCCCTGCAGCGCTTCGATCGTCACCAGGCGGATCGCCTTGTCCTGCTGCACGTCCAGCGCGATCATCACCAGCTTGTCCGTCACGCCGTGGTTCTTGTACGTCACCAGGGCTCGTGCGGCCGGGGCGCGAACGGTGGGCTCCCTGCCCGTCAGCATGTCCATCAGCGGATCGACAAACTGCTCGCGCCCGTCCCCGTACTGTGCAATCGCCTCGGCGACAACGATCTGCGTGGAGGTATCGCTGCCGGACAGGAACCCCCGCAGCGCATCGGCGGCCTGTGCATACGGCCGCGTCAGGAGCAGCGCCGCCGCCTCGCGGCGCGTTTTGGCCGAGCGCGCAGGGTCGGCGAGCTGGCCGGTAAGTGTCTTGAGTTCCAGCTCTTCCGCCGACGTCAGCGCGCGAGCTTTGTCCGCTGCACACGCTGCCGACACCGCGAGCGAGCAAACCCCCAGCACCAGGCTGATTCGCCTCAGCGAGTTCACATCACGTAACCCTATCCTGCTTCAATGGTTGCCGAAAGTACACTCTTCGGCCACCTTTGTCAAATCGCTGCACGCCAAAGGGGAAAAAACTCCGCCTCCACGCAGCAGAACGCACAACTCCCCCCCCCCATTGCCCCCTCTGGGATGTAGTCGTCCCCCGGGCCGCGCCATCGCCACATAAATGAGGGACAAGTACGGTTTTCTTCCGGCAGTACGACGTCGCGGACCACGCACGGGTCCTACACGCGAGTGGCCCCCGGGCCCGGCCGCGGCGCTGGCTGGGTGGGCGGGCCGGGGGGGGGGGGGGGGGGGGGGGGGGGGGGGGGGGGGGGGGGGGGG
>CAZEJA010000001.1:7735-28947 GCA_964512215.1 uncultured Planctomycetaceae bacterium | reverse complement strand
GAAGGTCTCGACGTTGTTGACCGTCGTCGGCGAGGCCATGTAGCCCTTCTGGGCGGGGAAGGGGGGACGGTTCTTCGGGTCGCCCCGCAGCCCTTCGCAGGAACTGATCAGGGCCGTCTCCTCGCCGCAGATGTACGCGCCGGCGCCCATCTGGATGCGAATGTCGAAATCGAAGCCTTCCTTGCCGCACACGTCCTTACCGAGCAGACCCTCGTCGCGCCGCCGCTGCAGGACGTCTTCGAGGAAGGCCCGCAGATACGCGTACTCGCCCCGCAGGTAGAGGATGCCCGTGTCCGAGCCGATCGCGTAGCCCCCGATCGTCATGCCCTCGAACATCAGGTCGGCGCGTTCGGTGAGGATCACGCGATCCTTGAACGTGCCCGGCTCGCCCTCGTCGGCGTTGCAGATGACGTAGCGCTCGTCGCCGTCGGCCCCGCGGGTGAATTCCCACTTCATGCCCGTGGGGAATCCCGCGCCGCCGCGCCCGCGGAGACGCGCCGTCTTGATGTCGCGGATGACCTCGACCGGGGACATAGCCAACGCCTTGGTCAGCGCCGCACCGGGCTCGAGATCGCCGAAGATCACCTCGCCCGTCAGGCGGATGTTGTTGTGCACCATCGCGTGGATGAGCCCGCCGGCGTTGTTGCCGTCGCCGACGCTGCTCACCAGCTTGCGCGGGGCCATGTGATCGCGGAGCTTCGCGACGATGTCCCGGGCGTCGTCGCCCGACAACTCCGTCATCATCACGTCGTTCACCATCGCCGCCGGCGCCTGGTCGCACATGCCGATGCACGGCGCCCGCTCCAGCGTGATCGCGCCGTCGGGCGTGGTCTGGTCGAAGTCGATGCCCAGCGATTCTTTGAACGCGTCGGCCACGTGCTCGCCGCCCTTCATCTCGTCGATGATGTCGTCGCACACGCGGATCACGACCTCGCCCTGGGGCTGGCTGGAGAGGAACGCGTAAAACGACACGACGCCCTCGACCTCCACGCGGTGCACGTCGACGGCCGCAGCGATCAGGTCCAACGCCTCGCTCGAGACGCAGCCGCACCTGCCCTGGACCTCGCGGACGATGTCCATCATGCGAGAGCGGTCGTACCCGCAGGATTCGCAGGCCTCCCTGACCACTGCTTCGAGTGTCTCACTCATGCAGTCACCTCGATCATCTTTTCTCAGGTCAACAGTTCACCCAATCCAGCTTGCCACTTGCCATCGGATCGGGACTCGTATCATTGCATCTTCAGCAGGAGAATTCCACGATTACCCCCCGTTACAGCGTCAGATACCCCCCCTATACGGAAAGCACAACACTGTGAGATAATTCACTAAAGAGTATAGCAAATCCGCGATCCCAAAATCAGGTAAATAGGAGAAATCGACGGAATTATCAGGGGAAGACCTCATTTCCTACGCCTTCGGGGTGCAGAGTCCGCGAAGCCACTCCAGCCAGGCGTCCATACCCTCGCCCGTCTTCGAGGAGATCTCGATCAACGGGGCGCGGGTGTTGATCTGGGCGAGGTCGTCCTGCACGCGAGATCTTTCGTAGTCCAGCACGCCGATGAGGTCGATCTTGTTCAGCAGGATCACGTCGGCGGGCTGGAACAGCGTGGGGTATTTGGCGACTTTGTCGTCGCCCTCGGGCACGGAGAGCATCGCGACGCGCTTGTGCTCGCCCAGGTCGAATCCCGCCGGGCAGACCATGTTGCCGACGTTCTCGATGAACAGCAGCGACAGTTCACTCAGCGGCAGGCCCTTGAGGCCCTCGGCGACCTGAGCGGCGGACAGGTGACAGCCGCCTTCGGTGTTGATCTGCGTGACGTGCGCGGCGAGACCGCCGAGGCGGTCGGCGTCGCGCGTAGTCTGCAGGTCGCCCACGATGACGGCCGAGCGAATCGCCGGCGCCAGCGCGGGGATCGTCTTCTGCAGGAGCGTCGTCTTGCCGCTGCCGGGGGCGCTGGTGATGTTGACGGTGGTCACGCCCGCCTGCTCCAGTTGCTCGCGGTTGGCGGCCGCGACGGCGTCGTTGGCCTCCAGGACGTTCTTCACCACGTTGATCTTCATCGCACGATGCTCCTCACGCCTGCTCGCACGTGACGGACGTGAGCAGGATTTCATTGCCCTGGACGATCTCGACGTCGGCCTGGCTGCACTGCCCGCAGACGAACGAGTCGGCCTCGGGCTCGTACCGGCTGCCGCACTGGCGACATCGCGCCACCGGCGGGACGATCTCCAGGCGCAGCGTTGCGCCCGCGGCGCAGGTGCCTTCCGCGACGGCTTCGAACGCGACGTCCAGCGCCTCGGGCACGATGGCGCGCATCGCCCCGGCCGTCACGGTCAACTCCGTGATCCGCGCCGCGTTGTTTTCGGCGGCAAGCGCCTCCAACTGCCGCATCAGTTCGACGGCAATCGACATCTCGTGCATGGCGACAGTGCCTGTTTGTGGATCGCTTACGCCTTGGCGCTCGCGGTCAATCGAACAGTCCCATGATGCTCAACCAGATCGCGCCTCCGAGGAAGATGCGGACCATCCAGTTGACGAATACGATGATAACGGCTCCGAAGAGGTCCACGTCGAACCACTTGACCATCAGGAAGAAGAACACGATGGCCCCGACGACCCAGGAGACGATGGCGTTGACCGGGTCCAGGGCGATGGCGACGAGATTGACGGCCGTAGCGACAACCGCGAGCTTCCACAGCGTTTCCGGCCAAGGAGGCATGGAGAAGTCCGCCAGTTTCTGTGCGACAGGGACTACGATCAGAAGCAGTACCCAGGAGAACAGCGAGAGAATCAGAAAGCCCAGTACGTATTCCATGGTTCCTTTTCCTTCTTCGTGCTCGCCGGCGAGTTGCCGCGCTGTCAGCAGATCCGGGGCAGTTCCTCGCCGTACGGTCTCGTTACCATTCGTCGCCCGCCGCTGCGGGTGATCAATTCCACCAGCGGAGGGGTGGCGTCGGTGAAGCGACCGATGATCGCGCCGCTCGCACCGAGCGGATGCGATCGGCAGGCTTGCAGCGCCTTGTCCGCGTCGGCGCCCGCTACGACGGCGACGACCTTGCCTTCGTTGGCGACCGTGAGGGGGTCGAGCCCGAGCATCTCGGCCGTGTGCAGCGCCACCGGGGTGATTGGGATGGTCGTCTCGTCGACCTCGACGGTCAGTTTCGTCTCTTCGGCAAGGTCGGCCAGCACGCCCGCCAGCCCGCCGCGGGTGGGGTCGCGGAGGAACTTCACCTCCACGCCGCTGTCGAGAATCGCCGCGACCAGCCCGCCCAGCGGGGCGGCGTCGCTGAGCAGGTCCGTCCGGAACGCCAGCCCCTCCCGCGCGCTCATGACGGCCAGCCCGTGTTCCGCGATGCCGCCGTTGAGGATCAGCACGTCGCCGCACTCGATCCGCCCGGCGTCCAGGGCAGCGCCGTCGCGCATCTCGCCCAGGCCCGCCGTCGTGATCGTCATGCCGTCGCCGCCGCGCCGCTCGACCACCTTCGTGTCGCCCGTGGCGATGACGACGTCCGCCTCCTGCGCGGCTGCGGCGATGGAATCGATCACGCGGTCGAACGTCGACAGGGGCAGGCCTTCCTCGATGACCAGCGCCAGGCTCAGCGCGCGGGGCACGGCGCCCATGACGGCCAGGTCGTTCACCGTCCCGCACACCGCCAGTCGCCCGATGTCGCCGCCGGGGAACTCCAGCGGCTGGACCACAAAGGCGTCCGTGGTCATGCAGATCCGCCCCGCGGGGCGGTCCAGCACGGCGCTGTCGGTCAGCGGATTCAGCAGGTCATTGGCGAGCTTCGGGATGACGCGCTCTTCGAGCAGGCGGCGCGTCAGTTCGCCCCCGCCTCCGTGGGCCATCACGATCTGTTCGTCGTTCTGCGGTCGCTCGTCGCTCATGTGTCGTCCGGTTCCGCCTGCGGCGAGGCGTCGGGGTTGTACTTGTACCAGGCGGCGCACGTGCCCTCGCTGGAGACCATGCAGGGCCCGATGGGCTTGACGGGCGTGCAGGATGCCCCGAACAGCGGACATTCCGCGGGCGTGACCTTGCCCTGGATGACCTCGCCGCACAGGCAGCCCGGGGGGCAGACGTCCGGGCCGATCTCGACGCCGAAATGCTCGACCGCGTCGAAGCGACGGTAGGGCTCTCGCAGGTCCAGACCGCTGTCGGGCAGTTCGCCCATCGCCCGCCAGACGGCCGGGGCGGGGGTGAAGACCTCGTCCACGACCTTCCGGGCGAGCGGGTTGCCTTCGTCGCTGACAGCCACGCCGTAGACGTTCTCGACCCGCGCCTCCCCTGCGGCCACTTGGCGGACGATGTGCAGGATGCCCTCGAGAAGCTGCCGCGGCTCGAAGCCCGCCACCACGCAGGGCTTGCCGTACTTCGTCGCGACGGGCTCGTAGGCCTCCGCGCCGATGACGATGCTGACGTGCCCGGGACAGAGGAAGCCGTCCAGCGGCACTTCGCCGCCGGACAGCAGCGCCTCCATCGCGGGGATCACCAGCTTGTGGCCGGGCAGGATGAAGAAGTTCTCGACGCCCGTCTGGTTGGCTTCGAGGACGGTCGCCGCCGTCGCGGGGGCGGTCGTCTCGAACCCGACGGCCAGGAAGACGACGCGGCGGTCGGCGTTCTCGCGGGCGTACTGCAGGGCGTCGCGGGCGGAGTAGACCACCACCACGCTGCCGCCGCGCCCGCGCTGCTGTTCGAGGCTGCCGCTGCGGCCCGGTACGCGGATCATGTCTCCGTACGTGCAGATCGTTACGTCCGGGCGTTCCGCCATCTCGCAGGCGGCGTCGAGATAGCCCTGCGACGTGACGCACACCGGGCAGCCGGGCCCGCTGATGAGGCGCAGCGACTCCGGCAGCATGCTCTTGACGCCGCTGCGGAACAGGCTGACCGTGTGCGTGCCGCAGACCTCCATGATCTGCACGCGGTCCAGCGGCTCGCACGCGGCCGTGATCCGCTCGACGAGTTGGGCGGCTTCGTTGCGGTCCATGGGTGGCCTCGGCTACTGCGACGCCCCGGGGATTTCGATGTCGTCCCCGAAGGCTGCCTGCAGCGTCTCGAAGGTATCCATCGCTTCGGCTTCGTCGATCACCGTCAGCGCGAATCCCGCGTGCACCAGCACCCAGGCGCCCTCATCCGCCTCGGGCACCATCGCCAACGAAGCCTCGATGCGGCTGCCCTGGAAGTCGATGACGCCCACGCGCCCCGTGACGGGGTCGTCGCTGGCACGGACGACCTCAACGATTTTTCCGGGTACGGCAAGACACATGCTAGAACGTTCCTTTCTCCAGCCGGGCGGCAGCGGCGACGGCTTGTCCCAGCGCAACGCCTCCGTCGCCCGGGGGGACCAGACCATGAATATACACATCCCGCCCGCTCGCGCGCAGCAAATCCCACAGGCGGCGCAGCAGCAGGCGGTTGGCGAAGCACCCCCCGGTCAGCATCACGCGAGTCAGCCCCGTCTGCTTGGCGACCCGGTCGACGCAACCGGCCAGCATGGCGGCGACGGTTTCGTGGAAACGCCGGGCGGATTGGTCGACCGCTTGCCCCGTCTCGACGGCGCCGACGATGCCGCGAATCAGGGGGCGGAAGTCCATGTGCACCGAGCCATCTTCGCTCTCATCGAGCGCCCAGTCGAACGGTTCGGCCTGCTCGCACCGGGCGGCGGCGGCTTCCAGCGCCATGGGCGCCTCGGCCTCGCAGCGATTGCGGTCGCAGACGCCCAGCAGGAAGGCGGCCGCGTCGAACAGCCGTCCGAGACTGGACGTGCGGGGAATTCGCGCCGCATCGGCCGCCAGGCGTCGGCGCGTCAGCGCGACCGCATCCGCGTCGATACGCTGCCATACCGCCTCGGCGGCGTCGGGCCAGTCCGTCCCGTACGTCTCGGTCAGCACGCCCGCCGCGGGGCGCCACGTCTCGATGGATGCGGCGTCGCCGCCCGGCAGGGCGAAGGTTCGCAGATGTCCCGGGCGGCGGAAGTCGGCCTCGTCGCAGACCAGCACCTCGCAGCCCCACACCGTCCCGTCCGTCCCATAGCCCGTGCCGTCGCAGGCCACTCCGATGACCTCGCCCGTCACGTCGTTCTCGGCCATGCAACTGACGACGTGGGCGTGGTGATGCTGCACCTGCGTGACGGGCAGGTCGAGGCCGTGGGCGTAGCGCGAGGCGGCATAGTCCGGGTGCAGGTCGCAAGCAACCGCCTGCGGGCGAAGGTCGAGCAGCGCCTGGAAGCACTCGACCGTCTCGGTGAAGTTGCGGAAGGCGACCGGGTTGGTCAGGTCGCCCAGGTGCTCGCTGAGCACGGCTTCATTTCCGTTGAGCAGGCAGACGGTGGACTTCAACTCTCCGCCGACGGCGAGGATCGGTGTGGCGGCCGCGGCGCGGACGTGGATGGGCGCGGGGACGAGCCCGCGGGCGCGGCGGACGGGCATGGTTCGCGATCCGGCCCGGGCGCCCGGCAGCGACAGGGCGAGCACGACGGAGTCATCCACACGTCGCTCGATGTCGCGGTCGTGCAGCAGGAAGGCGTCGGCGATCTGGCCCAGACGCCGCAGGGCTTCGTCATTGTCGCAGCAGAGCGGCTCGGCGCTGGGATTGCCCGACGTCATTACGAGCGGGCCCAGGCCTTCGGCGAAGAGCAGTTCGTGCAGCGACGTGTAGGGCAGCAGCACGCCGAAACACTCGCTGATCGGCGCGACGTGCTCGCTGACGGGCGCCTCGGGGCGCTTCGGGGCCAGGACGATGGGGCGGACCGGGCAGGTCAGTACGGCGGCGGCCGTTTCGTCCAGTGTAACGAGCTTCTTCGCCTGCTGAAGCGACGCGACCATGACGGCGAGCGGCTTGGACTCGCGATTCTTGCGGCGGCGCAGCTCCGCGACGGCGCGATCGTCGTCGGCCCGGCAGGCGAGATGGAACCCGCCGAGCCCTTTGACGGCGAGGATGTTCCCCGCAACCAATCGCTGCGCCGCCTCGGCAATCGCGTCGCCCGGCAGTTCGTTCCCGTCGCGGCCCGCCAGCCACACGCGCGGCCCGCAGACGCCGCAGGCGTTGGGCTGGGCGTGGAAACGCCGGTCGGCGGGGTCGTCGTACTCCGTCTGACATGCGGGGCACATCGTGAAGGCGGACATTGTCGTGTTCACGCGATCGTAGGGCACGTCGCGGACGATCGAATACCGCGGCCCGCAGTTGGTGCAGTTGATGAACGGATAGCCGTTCCGCCGGTCGTCGGGATCGCGCAGTTCGCGAAGGCAGTCCTCGCAGGTGGCTGCATCGGGCGTGATCTCCGCCTTCCGGTCGCCGCCGGCATCGCTGGGGCGGATGCGGAACTCCCGCTCGTCGGTCGTCGGCAGGTTCGCCTGCTGCACGGATGCGATCTGGGCGAGCGGGGGCAGTTCCGCCCGGAGGCGTTCGCCGAAATGCTGCACGTCATCGGCCGCCCCCTCGATCTCGATGAATGCCCCGCGCGGGTCATTGCCCACGTGTCCGCCCAGGTTCATGTCCCTCGCCAGTCGATAGACGAACGGGCGGAAGCCCACGCCCTGGACGCGCCCGCGGATGAGCCACCGACGGCGCACCCGGTCGGGGGAGGCGGGGGAATCGCTCGACTTGGACGTTCGATCGGGCAACGCGGGCTCCTGTGGAGGCGGCCGACGCGGGGGAAAATGCCTCGGGCGCGGCCGCCAGTATACCAGCTTGCTTCACGGCGTCAGGCTGCAAAATGGGGACAGGCACCTTCGCTGCGCTACGGAGCCAGTCCCCATTTTGCTTGGTCGAGGGCGCGGGATGGCGTAGAATCGAAAATGAGGTAGTTGCGGATACACTTTCGCCCTCCGCGGGGCGTACCGGAAACCGAGGCAGATCCACGATGGCCGAGAATATACCTGATCCATCCGTTCGCAGACTCAGCGCGTATCTGCGGCAGCTCGAACAGTTGGCGGCGCGAGGCGTGGGGAACGTGTCCAGCCGTCAGCTCGCAGAGTACATGAAGGTCGGCGATGCCCAGGTGCGTCGCGACCTGACGCTGTTCGGGCAGTTCGGGCGCCCCGGTGTGGGGTATGACGTGTCCGACCTGATCAACACGCTCCGCATCATTCTGGGCACGCAGCGCCAGTGGCCGGTCGTGGTCATCGGCGCGGGTGAACTCAGCCACGCCCTGCTGCGGTATCCGGGCTTCTCGGAACGCGGGTTCGACCTGGTGGCGGCCTTCGACGCCGACGAGAAGAAGGTGGGCACGATGATCGGCGGGGTGCCCGTCTACGCCATGGACGACCTGGAAGCCGTCATCGACCGGTTCGGCGCCCGTCTGGCGATCCTCGCGGTTCCCGCTCCGGCCGCGCAGGAAGTGGCCAACCGTCTGACGGCCGCCGGGATCGAGGGGATCATGAACTTCTCGACGGCGGGCCTGGAAGCGCCGCCCGACACGCACGTCGACTCCGTCGACATCACGTCCCACCTCGAGCAGCTCAGCTTCCGCGTCAGCAGCAATCGGCCGTAGACGAAAAAGCGGATTACCACAGAGGCACAGAGGTCACAGAGAGTGTGCGCTCGTGGATCTCAGCACGGGATATGGACGTGTTGACTTGGTGGCGTGCGGAACAGACGGCGCCTTTGCGGGGCGGCCGGGACCATCGGACGCCGCTTGCCAGAGAGGCCTCTGTGCCCTCTGTGTCTCCGTGGTGATCTGTTCGGACGACGGAATCTACGCCAGCGATCCCATCGGGTCCCAGGGGGGCAGGACGATGGGCTTGCGGTCGAGGGCGGCCTGGAGCTTGGCGGGCAGGTACTTCTTCCGGGCGGCGATCTCGAACATGTGCTCGTCGAACCACGAGTCGTTCATGACGTAGAAGCCCTTCTTGCCGCCTTTCTCGCCCCAACTGTTCTCGACGCGCCACCGTCGCGGGCGGCGGTTGACGATGTCCACGCCGGTGAACAGCATGGCGTGCGTCATGCAGGCGTGTCCGTAGACGAGGCGGTCGGCCTTGCCCAGCTCGAAGCTCGTGTCGTAGAGGCTGTCGTAGTCGCGGAGGTCGGCGTCCCACAGGCCCGTCTCCCGGTCCATCTGCTTGCCGACGTCGCAGCCGAACCAGACGGGCTCGTCCGCCTGGAGCGTCCGCATCGCGATCCGCTTCATCAGGTCGATGTCGATGTTGAGGTACTTCGTGATGCCGCCGCCGACGACGTTGCCGAGGTACTGGACGGTGAAGACCCGCCCGGTGGGGCTGGTCTTGCGCGGGTCGTGAACGAGGCAGACGTAGTCGTCAATCGGGATCGTGACGTACTTCTCCGCGAAGCGCCGCGGCGTCATGTTCGCGTCGCGGTGGAACTTCTTCTTCTTGTCGCGCCACTGCCAGTCGAACCGTTGCGGCGGCGTGCCCAGGTGGATGCACAGGATGCGGTGGACGACGTTGAGGATCTCCTGCTTGGCGTCCCGCAGCTTGGCGAGCTTCGCTCCGCCGGCGGCAAGATCGCGCAGCGTCTTGGCGCCTTGGCGCAGTTTCGTCAGCAGCAGGCTGTTCATCACGCGGGTGTTCGAGGAGCTCTCGGTTTCCGGCATGGCCGCCTTGGGGACGATGCCGTGCTTGCGGATGAGATTGACGAACATGTTCCACTGCCCGCCGTCGCCGATAGGCTGGCTGAGCAGGAAGGTCACCGTGCGGTCGCCCGCGTCGCGGTCGGCGGTGTCGAGGATCGCTTCGAGGAAGTAGTTGGCCTTCTCGAACTTGTCCCAGAACATCGCGTAGTTCTGGCTGAACTCGAAGTTCTTGAGCTTCATCTTCTTCATCGCGCCGGCGCGGAGCAGGTTCAGCCCCGCGAACAGCCAGCACCGCCCGGACGACTTCTGGTTGGTCACGTTCCAGTCGTCGAGCTTGACGGAGAAGGAGTGATCGGCGCCGGTCACGACGCTGCGCTGCATGGCCAGATTATCCGCCGTCACTTTCGTCACGGCGTTCTGGATCACCGTGTAGGCGGGATTCGTCTGGAATTCGTCCTGCATGGCCGCGATCTGCCTGGCGGTCAACCGGGCGGAGACGGCGGGGGTCTTGGCGGCAGTTCGTTTCTTCTTCGCACGTTTGGCGGGCATTCGGGGCTCCTTGTTGCCGGGGACCGGCGAATGATACCACACGGGCGGCGGGGCACAAGCGGGCGCTGCGCTTTCCGCGGGGCGGCAGCTTCCCAATCTGCGCCGAATCGGTACAATGCTCGGACGGCTTATACCTGGACATCAAGGAGATACGCGATGCGAACGCACCTGCTCACCGCCGTTCTGATCGGACTGATCTGCCTTCCCGCCTTCGGCGCCGCCAAGCCCGCGCAGGCGGAGGAAGGTTTCGTGAGCCTCTTTGACGGCAAGACGCTGGAAGGCTGGGTGGGCTCGACGAAGGGATACGGCGTCGAGGACGGCGCCATCGTCTGCAAGACCGGCAAGGGCGGCGGGGGGAATCTCTACACGGCCAAGGAGTACGCCAACTTCGTGCTGCGGTTCGAGTTTCAGCTCACGTCCGGCGCGAACAATGGGCTGGGCATCCGGGCGCCGCTGAAGGGCAACGCCGCCTACGCGGGCATGGAATTGCAGGTGCTGGACAACTCGGCCGAGCGGTGGGCCAAGCTCAAAGACTACCAGTATCACGCATCGGTCTACGGCGTGGCGCCCGCCAAGCGGGGGCACCTCAAGCCCGTCGGCGAGTGGAACACGCAGGAAGTGACCTGCAACGGGCGGCGCGTGAAAGTCGTGCTCAACGGCGCCGTCATCCTCGACGTCGACCTGGACGAGGTCTCCGCCAACGGCACGCTGGACAAGCGCCCGCACCCGGGGCTCAAGCGGACGACCGGGCACATCGGCTTTCTCGGGCACGGGTCGCGCGTGGCGTTCCGGAATCTCCGCATCAGGGAACTGCCCGCCACCGCCGCGCCCGCAGCGGGGCCGATCGCGCACGAGATCATGGTCGCCGACAGCGGGCTGGGCAAGATTCTGAAGTTCTCCGCCGAGGGCAAGTGCGTGTGGCAGTGCGACGCACCGAGCACGTACGACGTCCAGGTTCTGGAGAATGGCAACATCCTGTTCCCCTACACGATCAAGAAGAAGAAAGTCGCCGGGGTCAAGGAGGTCACGCCCGACAAGAAGGTGGTCTGGGAGTACAAGACCACGGGCGAGGTCTTCACCTGTCAGCGGCTGGCGGACGGGAACACGATGGTGGGCGAGTGCACCAACGAGCTGCTCGTCGAGGTCGACCCCAAGGGCAAGGTAGTCAAGAAGATCAAGGTCAAAGCGAAAAAGCGCGGGCACGGGACGATGCGGATCGCCCGCAAGACGCCGGCCGGCACCTACGTGGTCGGGCACGTCGGCGACGGCGTGGTGCGCGAGTACAACGCATCGGGCAAGGTGATCTTCGAGTTCGACGCGCCGGGCCCGGCGTATGCAGCCACGCGGCTGGCGAACGGCAACACGCTGATCTCGTGCAAGGACGACGTCATCGAGGTGAACCCGAAGGGCAAGACGGTCTGGCACCTCAAGGCGAGCGACATTCCGGAGATGGGTCCGAAGTGGATGACGGGCACGCAGCGGCTACCCAACGGCAACACGGTGATCTGCAACTGGCTGGGGCACCACCAGGAAGGCAAGGGCGTGCCGATCTTCGAGGTCACGCCCGACAAGAAGGTCGTCTGGACGTTCACGGACACGACTGCGACGAAGTGGGTCAGCGGCGTGCAGATTCTGAAGTAGGCGGACGACGCCCCACGAGCGGCGGCAGAGGTGCAGCATGCTGGAGAACATTGATCTTTCGCGCAAGGTCGACAAGGCGGAGTACAAGCGCGCCAAGGACGCCGCCGAACTCGAACTGGGCGCCCTGCAGCGCCGCGCGAAGGACTTGGGCGTTCCCGTCGTCATCGTCTTTGAAGGCTGGGACGCCGCGGGCAAGGGAACGCTGATCAACGAACTGATCCTGCCGCTGGACCCGCGGGGCTTCCGCGTCTACAGCACACTGCCGCCGAATGAGGAAGAGGCGCTTCGCCCGTTCCTGTGGCGCCCGTGGATTCGCACCCCCCCGAAGGGTCGATTGGCCGTCTTCGACCGAAGCTGGTACCGCCGCGTGCTGAACGACCGCGTCGACCGGAAGGTCCGGCGCGGACAGCTCCAGCAGGCCTTCGAGGACATCCGCTCGTTCGAGCGGCAACTCGTGGACGACGGGACCGTCATCGTCAAGTTCCTGCTCCACATCTCCCAGGGCATGCAGAAGAAGCGGTTCGCGAAGATCCGCAAGAACCCCGCCACCGCCTGGCGCGTCACGAAGGACGACCTGAAGCGCCACAAGCAGTACGACAAGTACCTTGCGGCGTTTGAGGAGATGCTGGCCGAGACGGACACCGACGCGGCCCCATGGACGGTGATCGAGTCCCACGACGGGCGTTTCGCGACGCTGAAGATTTTCAGCACCGTCATGGCCGCGATGAAGCACGGGCTCGACGAGGCCGAGAAGCGCCAGAAACGCAAGCCCCGCAAGCGATCGCGCGCCACGTCGCTGCCGGACGATCTGCGGTCGTCGATTCTGGACCAGGTCGACCTGTCGCTGTCGCTGGGGCGGACGGAGTATCGGCGGCGCCTCAAGAAGTCCCAGAAGCGCCTCCGCGAACTCGAGCACGAGATCTACGTCCGGCGGATCCCGGTCATCCTCGTCTACGAGGGCTGGGACGCAGCCGGCAAGGGGGGCAACATCCGGCGGTTGACCGCCGACCTGGATCCGCGCGGGTACGAGGTCGTGCCCATCGGCGCGCCGAACGATCTGGAGAAGTCGCACCACTACCTGTGGCGGTTCTGGACGCAGATCCCCAAGGCCGGGCACATGACGATCTTCGACCGCTCGTGGTACGGGCGTGTCATGGTCGAGCGGGTCGAGGGTTTCTGCACCGAGGGCGAGTGGAAGCGGGCCTACCGCGAGATCAACGAGATGGAGCAGCACCTGACGAACTTCGGGGCGATCGTGCTGAAGTTCTGGCTGCAGATCGACGCCGACGAGCAACTGCGCCGCTTCGAGAAGCGCCAGGAGACGGACTACAAGCGGTGGAAGATGACGGATGAGGACTGGCGCAACCGCAAGAAATGGGACCGCTACAAGGTGGCCGTCGAGGAGATGCTCTTCCGCACGAGCACGCCGTCGTCCCCGTGGACCATCGTCGAGTCCAACTGCAAGTGGCACGCCCGCGTGAAGGTGCTCGAAACCGTCTGCGAAGCGATCGAGAAGCGTCTGAAGTAGGCGACACAGAGGGACAGAGAGACAGAGGGGAAACAGCAACACGGCATACTCATCGGGGTCATTGCATCGGGAGCTACGTTTGCCCCCGGTGTTTCTTCTTCCCTCGCTTCTCTCTGTGTCTCTGTGTCGCCTGCCGTTGTCTTCAGTCCGTATACCCCGGCAGGCGATAGTCCGCGCCGGGGGCGTCCTGGACGAGCAGGCCGGCATCGGGATCGGGGTCGACGTCGAGAAGGGCGTAGACCTTCCAGTCGTCGCCGTCGAGGGCGGGCGCCTCTCCGCCGGACTGCAGGCACTCGATCATTCGCTGCCGCATGTCCCTGAGGGCATCCTGGCAGGCGGGGTCGTCCGTGTAACTACGGGTTTCGTCCGGGTCGCCGGTGCGGTCGAAGAGGAACTCGCGATTGTCCGGGGCACTGTAGGCGTACTTCCACTCGCGCGTGACGGCGGTGTAGATGGCCGTGCCTTCGTTGCGGTACTGGGAAAAGACGATGTCCCGATCGCACGCCCCGGCCGCCACGTCCGCAAGACTCACACCGTCGGAGTCCATCGCGCCGTCGGTTCCCGTGGCGGCGAGGATTGTCGGCGCGACGTCGACGAGACTGACGGGCGCATCGCAGACTGCGCCCGTATCGAAGCGCCCCGGCAGGCGGGCGAGCAGCGGCACGCGCGCGCAGGTGTCGTGCATGCTCCGCTTGCCGAAACAGCCGTAATCGCCCAGGTGCTCGCCGTGGTCGCTCGTGTACAGGATCAGCGTGTTGTCGAGTCGCCCGGTCCGTTCCAGCGCGTCCAGCACGCGGCCGATCTGGAAGTCGATGAACGAGATGCACGCGTAGTAGTGGGCCCGGATCACGCGGATCAGGTTCATATCCAGGCCCCGGTCGCGGTACTTGTAGCGGTTCTGCCGGCGGTTGATGTAGGTGTGCAGGTTCTCGCAGCCGTCGGGCAGCTTCGGCAGGGGCATGGACGGAACGCGGTAGAGTTTGTTCCAGGGCACGGGCGGGGCGAACGGTGGGTGCGGGTGGACAAAGCTGCTGAAGAGCATCCAGGGCTCACCCGCTTCGCGCTGCTGCTCGACGAACGCGACGCTGCGGTCGCCGATCCATTGTGTCGGGTGCAGGCGTGCGGGCATCTGCGCGAGCTGCGGCACGTAGTACATCTGCCCGCGGGCGCCGTGCGGGTCGCTGACGTGCTCGAAACCACTCGCATACAGGTGCGCAACGTAGTCGTCATCACGAATCGTGCACTCCTCCTGCGTCTCGCGACTCTGGAAGCCTCGCAGGGCGTGCCCGTCGGGGGTGAAGTGGCACTTGCCGATCCCGTGCGTGCGGTAGCCCACCTCGGCCAGCACGTCCATGAAACTCGGCCGATCCGTCGGCATGGGGAAGCCGTTGTCATAGCAGCCTGTCCGCCATGGGTACTGCCCGTAGTGCAGGCTGCACCGCGCCGAAATGCACACGGGCGATGGCGAGTACGCGCTCGTGAAGGCCGTGCCCTCCGCGCACAGGCGGTCGAGGTTCGGCGTGCGAATGATGTCGTTGCCCAGCGCCGCGATCGTGTCGAACCGCTGCTGGTCGGTGAAGAACAACAGAACGTTAGGCCGTTCACTCATGCGGGCCGCTCCTTCATTTCGCGTGCGCCGAGAGGGAGATCACATCGAGAGCGCTCCGCACGCGGGATTCCCACTGTTTGTGCCCGCCGCGCCCGGCGACGCTGATCACATACCGGGGCCAAGGCGGGTAGTACGTCTCGCCGGGGGCGAGGGTCTTTCTCAGTTCATGCCTCGCATCGGGATGCTGCGCGCCCCGATCGTCCAGCCAGAAGTGGATCTTCATCACGCCGGTGTCGTCCGTGGTCAATCCCCAGAAGGCGCCGACCTTCTTGTCAACCCACGCGTCGCCCGGCGCCCGACCCCACAGTCGGGGGACGCCATCCTGTTCGAGGGGCGCGTCGCCGGTCGCGTGGCCGCCGATCGCGCCGTGGGCGCGGAAGAACAGCGACCTGACGTTCAGGGGAGAGTCCCCGGTGTTGCGGCACGACAGCAGTTCGGCGATGAACCAGTCGGACTCCGGCAGCAAGATCAGGCGGTGGGCGATCTCAAACGTGCCGGGCCCGTCACCCGGGCGGACGTCCCGCTGTCCGACCAGGTCCAGCGTCATGCCCAGCGGCCCGGCGGCCTGATTGACGTCGACCAACTGCCGGGCTTCGGTCCACTGGTTCCGGTCGGTCCAGTGGTGCACGAGGGCGTTGTACTGTCCAAGGGCCACGCCCCTGTGCGAGACCTCCGTCGTCAGGCCCGCCCCCCCGGTCGATCCTTTGATGACGAACGGCCCGTTGGTGGCGCGGTAGCTCTTGCCCTCCCGCACGAACTTCAGTGTGGCGTGCGGCGTCGCGCTGAGCTTGCCGGCGCCGCTGCGGAGGAACACGGCTCCACCGGACGGGACGGGGCCGATACGGACGACCGCCGCGTGGGAGCCCTTGGGTCGCGGGAGAAACTGTGTCGGAACGTCCCGCCACTGACCGTCCTGGAAAGCCGCCAGCACCCGCGCCCTCTTCACGGCGGCGGGCACGACTGGGACCCAGACGGAGGAAACGGGGACAGTTCGCCCGGTCCGGTTCCACAGCACGACCTGCGTTCCATCGGGTGCGGCCGGCGCACGCGCTGCAGCCGGCAGCTTCTGCGGCCCCGCTTGCCGCAGCTTTCCGGCATCGGAGTTGACGCGCTGGAACGCTTCGGTGAGAAGCTTGTACGGCACGCTGTCCTCGTTGATCAGTCCGTAGTTCGTGTTCTCGGGGAAGACCGACGAAATGCCCAGGGCGGGCTCGTCGACCCACATGAAGTAGTCGTACCCCAGCATGAACGGGATGCCCAGGATCGTCCGGGCGTAGATCTCCGTCGCCCGTGCCCGCTCGGCCTGGGTGCGGAAGCGCTGCCCGGCGCCGTTGGTGCACGGCAGACCGCTGTCCAGCGCGGGGAAGGACCACTCGGTGATCATCATCGGTCGCCCGCCCCTGCGGTGGAACTCCGCAAACGCCTCGCCCAGCGGAGCGCCCGCGCGGGGGTCGGTGTGGTCGCGTGCGACCCCGGTGTCCAGATCGACGTTGCCGTAGTAGTTGAACGTCAGCACTTCGCAGTGTTTGCCCGCCGCGGCCCAGACGACGTCGGACGCCCGTCCCCCGGCGAAGCGACAGCCCAGGATCATGTGCCCGTTGTCGACGGCCCGGATTGCCCGCGCGATCGTGCCGAAGTAGGTCTCCGCGGTCAGGGCGAGGAACGCCTTCTTGTCGGCAGCGACGACGGCGTTCGGGCCGGTCAGCGCCTTGCTTCCCAGGACGGCGTCGAAGGAGCCCAGCGTGGTTCCCCACGCGCGGTTGAACCTCGCCACGTCGCCCCCGTAGCGCTTCGAGAGGAAGTTCCTCAGGGCGATCTTCGCGGTGTGCGACGCGGACTTCTTCATGACGGCGTCGAACAGGCCGGTGTCGAGGTCGCCGCGTCCCCACCAGGCCAACTCGTTATCGAGGAAGTACCCCAGCAGCCACGGGTCGCTTGCGAGGGGACCGCAGACCTGCTTTGTCCGGTAGCGGCAGTATCGCTCGAAGTCGGGATGGAAGACGTTGGGGAAGGCCGAGCACGGTCGCCCCTCGTGCGGCGTGATGTCGTACTCGTCGCCCATTCCTGCAAGTCGCCCGCCGATCTGGATCATCTTCGCATGGGCCAGGCCCCGGCGCAGCAGCAGGGGTTCGACGCCGCCCGCGAACATATTGAAGCCCCACGCCTTCAGCCGCTCGACCGTCTGGTCGGCCCATTCATCGCGGCTGGCGTACTTCTTGTCGTTCTTCCGCCCGTGCGGAGCGTAGCCGAGCGCCTCACACCAAGGCCCGTTGTACCGCACGTGGTCGACGCCCAGCGGCACGAAGCCTCGCCCCAGCGGGTCGATCACCCACCACGTCTTGCCCTTCCGCTCGACGTGGAAGAAGCCCGTCTTGCTGCCGGTCACGCCCTTCGCGAAGCTGGCGCAGCGGTAGGGGGGGAACGTCGTTTTCCCCTCAGGGACGGGCTCCGTATGTTCGGCCGCCACCTTCGCGAAGTTGGCTTCGAAACCGTTGCACCGCAGCGCAGGGCGTCCCGACGTCACCGCCGCCGCGGAGAACGCATACCGCTTGCGGCTTAGCACGAGTCCGTCCGGGTCCGTCACGCTCCCCTCCACCCCCTTCGGGTCGAGCGAGATCCGAAGTCGGTACGTCTTGCCCGTCTCCCATGCCCCTTTCGCCTGTTCGTTGACTGCAACCTTCAGATTCTTCTGGGCCAGCCACTGACCGTCGCGCATCTCCGACAGCTCGCAGAAATGCCTCCGCGGTGCAGTCCCGGCATCCGGGGCCTCGATCATCGCGAAGTGCCAGAAGTTCTCCTCATCCCGGTACACGCTCACTCCCGCGATCTTCCACTCCGTGGCGACGGCCTTGCGGACGGTGACGTCGGCTTCGACGGTCACGCGGGTTGAGACCGGAGCGCCGGCGTAGACAGCCGTTCCCGCGCCCGGTCCGGAAGCGTGCAGGACGTTGTCACGGGCTCGCCACAGCAGGGGGTTGGCGTCCCATTTCTCCGGCGACAATGACAGGGGACCCGCCGCGGCCGACCCGTACAGGGCCCCCAGCAGCAGGGCGGCAGTCAAGGCGCGGACATGTGCATTGTTCATGGTGTCTCCTCCTGCCGCGGCCCCGCCCGGCGCGGCAGCTTCGTGTCCCCCGAGGATACCGCAACGGCTCTCGAGCGGGAAGGGCTACCCCTTGATTGGTGTTGTTCCAGCGGGGATGATGGAGGGGTTCAGCGGGGGGGAAAGCGAGTGCAACGTTCCCGAACCTCTTGTGCGTACAGTAAAGGCGGACCACATGACCTCCACGCGGATGCGCGCTGTGATCGCAGTCGGATTGATCGTTCTCCTGGCCGGGCCGGCAGTAGCTGGCGACTGGCCCACCTATCGCGGCGACGCCCAGCGCAGCGGCGCGAGCAACGAGCAACTCGCAGCGCCGCTGTCGGCTGCGTGGGTCTTCACGCCCACGCACGGCCCCGTTCACGCCTGGAGCGACCCGCAGCCGAAACCCATCGAGCGCCACCTCGAACTGCCGCGGATGCGTTTCGACGACGCGTTCCACGTCGCCGCCGCGGGCGGGAGCATCTTCTTCGGCTCGTCCTCGGAGAACACGGTCGTCGCGCTCGATGCGCGAACGGGCGAGGTCCGGTGGCGGTTCTACACGGACGGGCCGGTCCGCCTGGCGCCGACCGTGTGGGAGGGCAAGGTCTACGCCGGTAGCGACGACGGGCACGCCTACTGCCTCGACGCCCGCACGGGCAACGCGATCTGGACGTTCGCCGCCGCCCCCAGCGCGGAGATGATCCTCGGCAACGGCAGGATGATCTCGGTCTGGCCCGTGCGCACCAGCGTCGTCGTGGACGGCGGGGTGGCCTACTTCGGCGCGGGCGTCTTTCCGGCCGAGGGACTGTATCTCTATGCGGTCGAGGCGAAGACCGGCAAGGAGCTTTGGAAGAACGACACCTACGGCGAGGGCGGCAACGGCACGGTTACGCCGCAGGGATACCTGCTGGCCTCGACCGAGAGGCTGTTCGTCCCCTCCGGCCGCGCCATGCCCGCGGCATTCAGCCGGACTGACGGGCGGTTCCTGTTCCACCCGAAGCTGAGCTGGCGGCGGTCGGGACTGTTCGGCGGGACCTACGCGCTGCTGGCGGGCGACCTGCTGATCACAGCCGCCGAGCAGATCGTCGGCGTGCAGGAGAAGGATGGGAGGCAGTCCTTTGTCGAGGGACTGCGCCCGAACGATCCGAGCACTGGACAGAGGCGCCTGGTGATGGACGGGACTACGCTCTACGTCAGCACGGGCAAGGAAGTTCTCGCCGCCGACCGGGCGGGGTGGTGCATGGCCCGCAAGGCCGAAAGCCTGCGGCGCGAAGCGGCCTCGCTGATCCGCCAGGCGAAGGCCAATCCCGACTACAAGCGCCTCATGGAGTCGCTGCTCAAGCAGGCCGACAGCGCCCGGAAGGCATACGAGCGTTTGCTCGCCAAGAACCCCAAGGTCGAGAAGTGGCGGACGGAGTCGACCTGCAACGACTCGATCGCCCTGACGGCGTCGCTCGTGTTCGCCGGTGGCGACGGCGTGGTCAAGGGCTACGATCGCAAGACGGGCAAGGAGGTCTGGTCGGCGCCCGTCGCGGGGAGGGCGCGCGGATTGGCCGTCGCGGACGGGCGGCTCATTGCCAGCACTGACACGGGCGGCATCCACTGCTTCGTTCCGGGCGGCCGTGGGTCCGGCCGAAAGGTCGCCCCGGAGATTAGCGCGACGCCGTTCCCTGCGGATGGGGCCACGAAGGCCGCCGCCGCTCGGGCGGAGCGGATCGTGCGCGGCTCGGGCGCGACCAAAGGCTTCGCCCTGATTCTCGGCGGCGACGGTCGGCTGGCGCTGGAACTGGCGAAGCGCACCGACCTGCTGATCTACCTGGTCGACCCGGACGCCGCCCGCGTCGGGGCCGCTCGCAAGGCCCTGACGGCTGCGGGGGTGCATGGCGGGCGTGTCGTCGTCAAGCAGGCGCCCCTGGCGGCCGTGCCGTACTCTGACTACTTCGCGAACCTGGTCGTCTGCACGGGCGGCCGGGGGGAAGCCGCCGCTTCGCCCAGCGAGGTGCTCCGCATGCTCAAGCCCTGCGGCGGGGTGGCGGTGGCGGACCTCGCGTCGGTCGGCAGCGGCGACTGGCTGACCGCTTTCCGCGAGCAACTCGCCCGCCTCGACGAGAAGGATACGCGCATCGCGGTCGACGCGGGGGTCGGCGTGATTACGCGCGGGGCGCTGACCGGCGCGGGCAGCTGGACGCACCAGTACGGCGAGCCGGGCAACAGCGCCTGCAGCGACGATCAACTGGTCAAGGGCTCCCTGGGTATCCTGTGGTACGGCGACCCGGGCCCGGGGCAGATGCCCAGCCGCCACGCGTCGAACTCCTCGCCGCTGTCGGTCGGCGGGAGGATGTTCGTCCAGGGCGAGAACGTCGTGATGGCCTACGACGCCTACAACGGGCTGAAGCTCTGGGAGCGGAAGATCGCCGGGGCCCTGCGGGTCGGGCTGAAAGGGGGCTGCTCGAACCTGGCCGCCGACGCCGACAGCCTGTTCGTCGCCGTGGGCTCGGAATGCCTCCGCCTCGACGCGGCCACGGGCAAGACGACGAAGACCTACCGCGCGCCCGCGACGACCGACGGCAAGGCCCGCTCGTGGTACTACCTCGCCTGCGTGGGCGGGGCGCTGTACGGCAGCAGCGGCGACCGCGTATTTGCCGTCGACAAGGGCAGCGGGAAGGTCAAGTGGACCTACGCGGCGAAGAGCCTGATGGCCACCACGATCTGCGTCGGCGACGGACGCGTGTTCCTCGTCGACCGGACGACCACGAAGGCCCAGCAGGACGAGGCCATGAAGAGCGTCCCAGCCAAGCTGCGTGTCGACGAGCGCGGCCGGCCCGTCAAGCCGGACGTTCGGCTGGTCGTGGCGCTGGACGCCGAGACGGGCAAGGTCGACTGGACGCGCCCGCAGAACGTCTCCGACTGCGTCAAGATCAGCAAGGCCGGCGGAGAACTGGTCACGATGTATTCGAAGAACGTGCTGCTGCTGTGCGGCCAGCCGTGGAACGGGCACTTCTGGAAGGAGTTCTTCGCGGGCGACTTCTCGCGCCGGAGTCTGATCGCGCTGTCGGGGTACGACGGCAAGATGCTGTGGTCGGGGCGGAAGGGCTACCGCAGCCGCCCTCTGATCGTAGGCGACAAGATTATCGCCGAGCCCTGGTCGCACGATCTGCAGACGGGCGAGGAGGTGGCGCGCGTCAACCCGCTGACGGGGACGAACAGCGCCTGGCAGATGGCGCGCCCCGGGCATCACTGCGGCAACATCGCGGGCGCGCCCAACGCGCTGTTCT
>CAZEJA010000001.1:0-7725 GCA_964512215.1 uncultured Planctomycetaceae bacterium | reverse complement strand
GGGACGGCCCACTTCGGGGCCCAGCGTTCGGGGTGTTGGATCAACTGCATCCCGGCCAACGGGCTCGTGCTCATGCCCGAGGCCAGCAGCGGCTGCGTCTGCCCGTTCGCGCTGATGTGCACGACGGTGTTCCAGCCGCGGCAGACCAACCGCGTGTGGGGTATGTACAGCGCGGAGGGCTCGATCACGCCGGCGAAGCGGTTGGCGATCAACTTCGGCGCCCCCGGTGACCGGAAGGATGCAACCGGCAAGCTGTGGCTGGCGTATCCGAGGCCCTACGAGGGGCGGCTGGTCCTGTCGCTGAAGCTGAACGAACGGAAGGCGGCCGGCGGGGGGTATTACACCGGCAACGCGGACTTCCTGAAAGTCGCCCGCACGAAGACGCCGTGGGTCTACGCGTCGGGCTGCGAGAACATCAGCTCGTTCGGCATCCCGCTGACCCAGGGCGGCGAGCAGTTGAAGCGCGGGCGGAAGGAAGGCGCCAAGGCGCCCGGCGACGGCAAGGTCGCGCTGTACACGGTGCGCCTGCATTTTAACGAGAGCGAGGACGTCGCGGCGGGGCAGCGAGTCTTCGACGTTCGGCTGCAGGACAAGATGGTGCTGAAGAACTTCGACATCGCAGCCACGGCGGGCGGGATGAACCGCGCGGTCGTCAAGGAGTTCAAGGGCATCCGCGTGCCGGGCAGATTGATCGTCGAAGTGACCGCGAGCAAGGGCAAGAGTCGCCTCTGCGGCATCGAGGCCATCCGGGAGTAGAACAAGCGCCGCTTGCGGCTTAGCAGGGATAACAAGCAAGCCGTGTTCGTTCCCTGCTAAGCCGCAAGCGGCGTCTACGGATACGTTCGTACGGTCTGGCCGTCGATGAAGACGGCCCCGGTGGGCTTGCCCGCGGCGTCCAGCTTGAACGCCGCCACATCCGCCTTGGCGCGGAGCGTGGCGGAGGCCACCTCGCCTCCGGGTTTCTCGGCCAGCAGGACCACCACGCGACGCCCGCCCACTTCGGCCGTCAGCATCTTCCCGCCCGGGACGTCCTCCAGCTTCGCCCCGCCGGGCGCGTCATCGGTGGTCCGATGCGGGCGGAGGACGGTGACGAACTGCACGCTGCCGGCGGGCCTGGGCGTGCCGGCCGTCAGGTGCCACTCCGTCAGCCTGATCCTCGGTCGCGGCGGGGTGTCGAACTTGTCCGTCATGGACAGCTTGAGCCCGTCCGGCGCGAGGAAGGAGACCTTGCAGGCGGCCTTGCCGTTGACAACGCGGATGTCCCGCTGCCCGGACAGCTTCATCTCCGTCGGCGCGTGCAGCCGCCACTCGAACGTAGCCGCCTTGGGCGCTTCGAGGCGATCGTAGAGGACGATCAGGTCCGGCTTGACGAACAGGATGTGACGCCGGAACGTCTTCAGCCGCCCCTCATACGCCTCGCCCGCCTCGCCGGAGACAAAGTCGAAATCGTCCGACGTGTGGAACGCGACGATCCGCCCGCGCGCGGAATCCGAGTGCTTGCGCTGCCCCTCGCCGTCCACCGTGATGCAGTTGGTCGACTTGGTGTGCCACATCCACTGCTGGTGGTGCTTGCTGCCGTAGCTGTCGCGCCGCCCGGTGCGGATCAGCAGCCGCTCGCCGAACGCGTAGAGCAGGAAGGAGTTGTTCGCCTCGTAGCCGTGACTCTGCGTGCCGAACGGACTGCTCTTGAAGACGATCCCGACGTTGCCTTTCGCGTCGAGCAGGTTGCGGTTCAGCATCGCCTGCCCCGTGCCCCGGAAGCAGCGCGACGAGAGCAGATCCGCGGGCGGTCTCGCAGTTACCTGCGGCAGCGCCCCGCGGACGAAGCCGATATACCCGCGGTCGCGGGCGGGTCCGCCGTTGATGTCGACGTACCACTGCCAGTACGGGTTCCGCGCCTGGGCGGCGAGAACGGTCATCAGGTCGCGGTTGCTGCGCGACGTGTTGCGGGCCGTCAGGTCGCCGAATCCGCCCCCCCGCGTGCCCGGCGGCTGGAGGTACATCGGGTAGAACCCCACACGCGAGAAGTAGGGCTTGCGGTAGGCGTCGATCCCGAAGGCCGCCCGCATCACGTCCGCCCACCACGTGAACCGCCCGACGTAGCTCCGCCAGTAGCTCGTCCCCTCGTGCCACCCGCCGTCGGCGTCGGACCAGACGGGATAGACGTTGGCGAACACGTTCATCGCGAACCAGACCCACTCGTCCGCCCCGGGGATCTCGCCGTGGAACGCCACGCCGACCTCGCCCAGGAAATGCCACGCCCGGTTCGAGTGACTCGAGTACGGCCTCCACAAGTGGCGCGGACAGAGGTGGCGGTACATCTCCTCGCCCCGGATGCGCATGACCTGCCGGCACTTCTCACGCTCCTTCTCCGTCAGCAGGTCGTGGAGGAACGTGTAGGTGCGGCTGAAGTAGTAGGCGTACGGCATGCCCGCCTCATCGTTGTAGCGATAGCCCGTTGCGCCCCTCGGGTCCCACTCAGCCGCGACGAGCAGGAGCTTCTTCGCGAGTTGCCCGTACTCCTCCTTGCCGCCGAGCATTCGCGTGAACGCCAGCGTCGCGGCCGCATTGAGGATGCGCTGCGTATACGTGCGATTGCCCCACCAGAGGTCCCGCCACTCGTCGCTGCCACGGGTCATGCCCTTGGGGTACTTCGCCGGCTCGGCCGGCGGGGGCGGGCGCTTCAGCAACTGGTCGCATTCGCGGACGAGCGCCGCGTACGTGTCCCGCAACTCGCCTCTCGCCAGCTCGCGCAGACGCGGAAGCTGCTCGGGACGCACGAACAATCGCGGGTGGCTGGTCGGGATGCGGGACAGCAATTCCGATCGCACCGGCAGGGGGAACGGGACGGCGCTGCCGGGGAGGGTGAACGACCGCGTCACGCTCCATGGCGAGGTCGTCCCCCGCGCGTCCCGGAACCGGTACCGCCAGAACCACTGGCCGGTTGGGAATGTTCTGGGGGGGCAGTGGACGTTGAAGGCGACCCCGTCGGCCCGGTAGCTCACGTCCTGGAACGCCTTGTCGCGGGCACAGACCAGTTCGTACGTCTTCGCTCCGCGCTGGGGCCGCCACGCGAACGCCGGCGGATTGGTCTCGCTGGACGATCCATCCGCCGGGCGGAACCCCCATTCTCCCGGGCGGGTGGGACTGTCGTCCACCTTCAGCGTCGCGCCGCACACGCCCCCGCACACCGCGGCCAGCACGCTCGCGACGAACAGGCACCGGGCCGCACAGGCCCTTCCCGTTCGCGGTACGCCCTCTGCCCTGCGCGCGGCATTCATCGGGCTAGTCATCCGCCTCCTCGACGGTCGCCTTCTCCTTCAGCCCGTCGACGTACTCCTCCATCGCCTTGCGCCGCAACTGCTCGGCCAACTCCTGCTGGATGTTGCCCTTGACCTGCTCGAAGGGCACGACCTGTTCGGGCTGCTTGTCCTGCAGCTTGGCGATGTGGTATCCGAAGGCTGTCAGGAACGGTTCGCTGACGTCGCCGACTTCCATCTGGAACACGACGTCCTCAAACTCGGGCACCATCTGTCCGCGCGGGAAGTAGCCCAGGTCGCCCGCCTGGTCGGGGCAGTCCGAATGCTCGGCCGCCAGCTCCTCGAAGTCCTTCCCGCCGTCCAGTTGGGCCTTCACCTCCTGAATAGCCTGCTGGCGTCCTCGTGCGTGGTCGTCCCGTCGATGTGCTTGACGATGTGACTGGCGCGGACCTGCTCGGGAGACGTGAACTGCTGCTCGTTGCTCGCGTAGAACGTCTGCAAGTCCTCGTCCGAGGGCTCGCCCGCCTGCTCGCCGATCTGCTCCAGCAGGCGCCCGATTCGCATGTGCGTCTCGATGTCCTGGCGGACCTGCTCCTCGGTGACGTTCTCGTCCAGGTTGTCCTTGACCTGCTCGAACGCCTCGTCGATCTGCTCGGAGGGGATCGCCTCGGGATCGGCGACGGCGGCCTGCTTGATCAGCGTCCGCTCGATGATGTTCTCGCGGGCCCACTGCGTGAGCTGGTCGTCGCCGCCGTCGGGGTTGTTCTCCCGGACGTACTGATCGTAGTAGGGGCGCAGACGCTCGATCTCCTGCTCGATTTCCGCGGGGTCGATCTTCTCGCCGTTCACCAGCACTGCCATGTCCTGCTCCTCGTGTGCAAGGGTCGTGTCGTTCGTAGGGTGCGCAGACGGTCTTGCCAGTCGTTCGTCCGGAATACGCGAGAAACCTCCACGCGGTCGTCCGACCCGCCGCCCGAGCGTACTGTAGCGGATTGGCGTCATGGATTCACGCGCCGTTTTTCCGGCGTTGAGGGCGCCGCCGGGCCGGGCGTATAATGCTTCATCCCTGTCGAGGTCCCCGGAAAGGCCGACTCGTGAGCGACCCGTCGTTGACAAGTCAGATCCGCCGTGCCTGCCGAGGCCGGAACGTGGACTGGGCGCATGCCCGCCACGTCGCGGCGCTGGGCGACGTGCTGTTCCGCGAGTTGCGCCATCTGCACGGGCTGACGAAGACGGCTCGCCCGTTGATGACCGCGGCGGCGCTGCTGCACGACCTCGCCGCGGGCGACGGGAAGGCGGGGCACGAAGCCCGGGCGGCGCGGGCGATTCCGGCGCTTCGCATTCCCGCGCTGGGGGCGGCGGGCAGGCGCATCGTCGCTCTCGCGGCAGGCTGGCACGGCCGGGCGGTGGACCCCGCCGCTGTCGTGAGGCGTGCGGGGGCGAAGGCGGATTACGAGACGCAGCTCGTCGCCCGCCTGGCCGCATTGCTCCGCATCGCCGATGCGCTCGACCACAGCCGAACGCACTGGACGGATGTGGTTGCTGTGCATGATGACGGGAGGGTCGCGGAAGTGCAGTTGTCCAGGGCTCCTCGCGTTCAGCGTGACGTCGAGGCCGCGACGGAGAAGGCGAATCTGTGGAACGCCCTGTTCATTCGTCCGGTTCGGTTCATCGTTGCGTCGAGGCGCCGGCGGGTTGCGCCGTCGACGTTCGCCGAGGCGTTGCGGGACGTCTTGCGGCGGCAGATGGAGCAGTGGACGAGTCGCGCGTACGGGCTGGCCTTCGACCGGGACGTGGAGTTCGTTCACGAGATGCGCGTCGCGACGCGGCGGATGCGGACGGCGCTGCGTCTGCCGGGCAAGTCGGCCGTCGCCCCGTGGGAGCGGTGGCGGGAGGAATTGCGATGGCTGGCGGGCGCGCTGGGGGACGTCCGCGACAGCGACGTGCTGCTGGAGTACCTGGCGGTGTGCCTCGCTCGCGCGAGGGACGAGCACCGTCCGTTCCTCCGTCGGCTGATTCGTAGCGAACGACGGATGCGACGCGGGCAGTTCGACCGGTTGCGGGACGCGGCTGCATCGCCTCGCTATGCGTCCCTGTGCGACGGGTTGTACCGCAAACTGTGCAGGCCCATCGGTGCGCGAGGCGGGTTGCCTGCGCTCGGCGGTGTGCTGGATGCGCCCCTGGCCGTGCGGGCGCGGACGGCGCTGCAGCGGCGCCGCCGGCGCCTGGATGACTACGGACGGAAACTCGGACGCCTGGACTCGGATCGTCTGCACCGGCTTCGCGTGGCGTGCAAGAAGCTCCGCTACACGGCCGAGTTCTTCGCGGCGGCGTATCCTCCGGAGATCGCCGAAGTCATCGAGCCCATGGTCCGCATGCAGGACCTGCTGGGAGACGTGCACGACCTGGATGTCTGGAGTGAGCGGATCCTCGACCACGCCGGTCGCGGGCGGAGCGCCGCCGACCCGCATGCCGACGAGGCGATGGCGGCGCTGCTGCGCCGGTTCCGCCGCCGTACGGCGCGCCGCCTGAAACAGGCGGCAGCGGCATGGAACGAGTTCACGCGCCCGAAGACGGGACGGCGGATCGACGACATCCTTCGTTCGCCGCGCGCGTCGGGACGGCGACGTTCCTGACGCGCGGGTTGTTTGTGCAGCGCAAGCGAGCTACGATTCAATCAGAAACGGTCGGATGAACGGAATCCAATCGCCGCGGTGCGGCAGAATGGAGCCAGTCGGGATGGGCAAGAAGAACAAGGCCAGCGATCTATACGTCGGGGTGGACGTCGGGGGCACGAAGATATTCGCAGCCCTGGTCCGGCGGTCGGGGTTCGTCCTGGCCCGGAAACGCCGTTCGACCCCGCGCAACGGATCGCCGGAAGAGGTCGTCGCCACGCTGGCGGAGTTGATCGGCGAGTTGCTGGCCAAGGGGGGCGTGGGGGCGGAGGAACTCGCGGCGCTGGGTCTGTCCATTCCGGGCGTGGTCGACCCGGACCAGGGGAAGGTCGTCTTCACGCCCAACATGAACCTGACGGGCCTGGATGCGGTGGCTGCGTTCCGCGAGTACGTTGACGTGCCCGTCGCGCTGGGCAACGACGTGGACATGGGCACGCTGGGCGAGACGTGGCTGGGCTCGGCGAGGGACGCGAGCTGCACGGTGGGGATGTTCGTGGGCACGGGCATCGGCGGGGGGATCGTGATCGACGGCAAGCTGCACCGCGGCGTTCGCGGTGCGGCGGGGGAGGTCGGGCACATGATCGTGCAGCGGGGCGGCCCGAAGTGCGGGTGCGGCTTCCTCGGATGCTTCGAAGCCGTCGCCAGCCGAACCGCCATGGAACGGGATATCCGCGCCGCGATCGCCGCCGGGCGCAAGTCGGTCGTCCCGAGCCTGCTGGAGAACGAGAACGATCTGATCCGCAGCAGTACACTGCGGCGGGCGCTGGTCACAGGGGACAAGGTGGTGGCGAAGGTGATGAAGCAGGCGTCGGAGGTCATCGGCGAGGCGTGCCTGACGATCCAGCACCTGCTGGACCCCGACGTGATCGTCATGGGCGGGGGCGTGGTGGAGGCGTGCGGCGATTTCATGCTGCCGATCATTGCGGGCATCGTCGAGTCCGACCCGCTGAGCGGGATGGGGCGGACGGGGACCGTGATCGAGTCCGCCCTCGGCGACGACGCCGTCGCGCTCGGGGCCGCGGCACTGGCGCAGCAGTTCGCCGGCGCCGATCCGTTCGAAAAGGGCGGGGGCATCGAGAAGGCCTACCCGACCATCGAGAAGACCGACGCCGGCGTTTCCATCGCGGGCAAGGCGATCAAGGGCGACACGTACGTTCGCGTGGACGGCAAGGTCCGAAAGGTCAAGGCCGGTCAGGCGGAAAACGCCGTGATCGGGTCCGACCTGCTGAAGAAGATCTGCAACGGGGGCCCGCCCGTGTTGTACCTGGGTGCGAAGAAGGGCGCCGACGTCGATATCACGCCGGGCGGCTTGGCCCTGCTGGAGCGCCGGCGGATCGCCCTGGAGACCTTGCCCACGGGCAAAGCGATCCGCGCGTACAACGAGACGAAGGGGCGCAAGTCGATTCTCCTGTGGTCGGGCGACTAGCGTACCGCGGGACTACGCCTCCGAACCTTTCAGGGGGCGGAATCGCACGCGGCCCTTGCGTTTCGACTTGGCGGCGCGAGACGCTTGCGTGTAGAAGACCTCCTGGGCGCGAATGGCCTTGCCGTCCCGCTCGATGCGCTCGTACGCCCCGTCCGGCTGCAGACGCCGGGCCTTGACGTTGTCGGTGAAGAACGTCTCCAGGATGTCGATCGTCCGGCGGCGCAGCTTCGGGTCGAGAATGGGGAACAGCAGTTCCAGCCGCTTGTCCAGGTTCCGGGTCATCCAGTCCGCACTGGACATGTAGACCTCCTCGTGCCCGCCGTTGCGGAATGCGAAGATCCGCGCGTGCTCCAGGAACCGGTCC